>JAPPNY010000128.1 GCA_028818385.1 Spirochaetaceae bacterium | reverse complement strand
GCTCGAATCCTGGAGGAGCCTGACGAGACGGCGGCGCAGCAGTTTGTGCGCCCGATGCAGGCGCACGGCCACGTTGGACCGCGAAATGTGCAACTCCCTGGCGACCTCGGCGACCGGACGGTCATGGATGTCTCGGAGACGCACGACTTCACGGTAGGTCGGGGGCAGATGGTCAATCGCCTCCAGCAGCGCACGGACCAACTGACGCCTGTGTAGCGATTCTTGGAGACCTGCGCCGCTGGAATCCTGCCCTTCGGTAACAACAAGCGGCACCTCGCGCATCCTGCCCGCTGCGCCGTGCCCCGCTTCGCGGCGAACTATCGCTCCCACCCAGCCACAAGCAGGTGCCTCGCCCCGATACTGCCACAGCTTCTCGAGAACGATGATCCAACTAGCCTGTAGCGCGTCATGTGCGGTCGCATCGTCACCCGCAATGCGCCGGGCGACCGGCAGGAACCGCGCAGTGCAGCACCGAAGCCATGCCTCGGGGTCTTGATCGAGCAGCGGACACCGCACGGCTTCGTCGATGGAAGGCAGCGCCGCCGTGCGGCCACTGTCGGCCATGCCTTGAGGATACCGGATGGTGGCTACGGATGTAGTCATCAAGGACCTGCAAAGCGGGAAGATTCCGTGCAGACCACCCACACGGGACTCCGCGGCGGCCCCGTCGCGAAAAAATGTGTAATCACGGGCAGCCTCAAGCCCTCTATAGGGTAAGGAGGGTCATCATGCACGCTACCGCGAAGCGACAGCAGGTGCACGGCCGCTTCCGCCGCATGGTTCACAGGCTGTGCCGCATCGCCGGCATCGACCCGCGCCGCTGCTTCTGCCTGCGCTGCATCACTGCAGGCAGCGGCATTTACAGGCGCACGCGGGTGACAGTCGGCCAGCGCGTTTATGCCGATGCCCACGTGCTCGGCGTACGCATCAGACACCGCTATGCCTTTGACCTGCCGTTGACCTCGCCAACCCGGGTCGTCGGCGCCGCCGGGAGTGGGATTCGTCAGCTTGGCCTGCCGGCCTTCGAAGAGCAGGATCTACTCCCGCGGATCACCGGGCGGCCCGCTCGCTCCGCCGGCTTGCAGCTTCGATCGAAGCTGCGTCGCGATCACCCGCCCTCGCGTATGGCCGGCCGGGCGTCGCGGCTGCGCTCGGCCCGAGTCACCGCGTAATTCGGCAACACGCGCGAGCCGGTCGAAGCCTTGCGGCAGCGAGTCGAGCAGCTCAGCGCGCAGGTGACGAGCTTGACCGAGCACTACGCGGCCCCGGCCGAGTCGTTGCGCGGGCGGTGGAGATGATGCACCAGCATCGCCGGCAGCGCGGATATGATCTAGACCTTGACCCGAGCCGTTAGGGATATCATCCTGCTGGTTATCCCGTGAGGCCATCGTGCCGGTGGCGCAATGCTCCGAATAGAACGCCTCTGATGCGGCTAGCTGTGCAGAAGCTCCGGATGTTGTCGGCGATGTGGGTGCGCTTCCACTAGCTGGACCGGAGAGGGACAGGTGACAGGTTCGAACACGTGGGAGAACGCACTCAACGGTTACGCATACGCGGTGGATCTGATGGATTTCGCCGACGCTTCCGCGTATCCGGGCTGGTTCGAGCGGCGCATTTACCCCGGCAACCGACGCCAGACGATGGACTTCGAGGCCCGGTTCCGAGCCAGAGCTCCGCGACACTTGGAGGCTTGGGCGGAAGTTGTGTTCTGGAAGAACTACAGCATGGCGCACGTAAGAAACCGAATCACTCGGCGCGTGCTGGATCTCCATGTTCGTCCCGAGGATCTCTGGTCGTCGTGCGAAGACTACGTCTCCACACCCAACCTCACGACGTTCCGAGTCTTCCGCGAGATGCTGTTTCAAACCCGCGTGGTGGCGACCGCCGCCACGTTCCCGGCGTTCATGCGTCCCGACAAGTTCCCGATGATTGACAAGCGAATTACGGAGTGGGCTCTCAAGAACGGCTGCCTACACAGCTACGCGGCGCTTGGCGGCCCCGAACTGCGCGGCGTTCCAGATTTGGAGGGCGACGTTCTTCGGGAGAGTCACTGGCCGTTCATCGAATCATGGATCGAGTGGTGTCAGTGCACGTCATCGAAACTGTACGCCCTTGCGGACGGCGCTTGGCGCGCACGGGATGTCGAGATGGCGGTCTTCACGGCTCAAGGACGCGGCCAACCTCTCACGCCGCTGGACTAGCCGAACGACGGCGGCGGCCCTCCATCACAGACAACGGCGCCGGCCGCTCGCCCAAGCGCGGTGCAGGACCACCTGTTATCTGGCCGAGTTAGGCACGCGACGCCCGCTGAGGTACGCTGCCCAGTCGTCCATGAGCCGACGCCGACGCTCGAACAGGTCGGACCGTGCGTAGGCGGCCTCGACCTTGTTCTGGACCACGTGGGCGAGCGCCGCCTCGATAACCTCCCGCGGATGGTCGGTCATTTCCGCCGCCCAGTCCCTGAACGACGACCGGAAGCCGTGTGCAACGGCGGCGATCTTGTGCTGCTGGAGCATCTTGGGCAGCGTCGTCGGCGAGATCGGCCGCCCGCTCCGCATCGGGAACACGAGGCCGCTGCCGTCGCCGAGCGACCGCGCCGCGTCGAGGACCTCCAGCGCCTGCCGGCTCAGCGGGGCCCGGTGCTCGCGCTTCGCCTTCATCCGTGCGCCCGGGACCGTCCACACTGCGCCGGCCGTGTCGATCTCGTCCCATGTTGCCAACCGGACCTCGGACGACCGAGCGGCCGTCAACACAAGAAACTCGAACGCCAGTTTGACCGCGGGCCGCGCCGACCGCGACGTCTGCACCGTCTCGATGGCCGCGGCCACGTCCTTGTGAGGCAACGCCTGCCGGTGCGTCACGATGTCGTTCTGCGGCCCGAGAACCGACAGCACGCGGTCGCAGGGATTGTCGCTGCGCAGGTCCATGGCGATCGCCCACTCCAGCACACACCGGATGCGTTGGCGCACGCCGCGTGCCGTCTGCGCCTTGTCGTGCCATATCGGCGTGAGGATCTCCAACACGTCGGCCGTGTTGACCTCGGAGACCGGTAGGCGGCCGATGCGCGGGAACGCGTAGCGCTCCATGCTCCGCCACCAGTTCTGCGCGTGCCAGCGGCCGCGCCAGCCGCCGCGCTTCTGCTCGAGCACGCGCTCGGCGGCCTCGGCGAAGGTCGGGACGCCCTCGGCGCGCCGCTTCTCCGAGAGCGGATCCCCGCCCGAGCGCGCCAGCTTGCGGTTGGCGAGGGCCTGCTCGCGGGCCTCAGCGAGCGAGATCAGCCCGGCGGCGCCGAGTCCCATCTCGCGGCGCCGGCCGCGGATGACGAGCCGCTGGACCCAGCTTCGCGTTCCGGTGGGTTGAACAAACAGGTACAGGCCGTTGCCGTCGGCGTGGCGTCCGGCGGGTGCGCGGCGGACGAAGGCTGCGGAGAGGGCCTTGTCGGGGTGGCGTCCCCGCCGCTTGGTTCTGTGGGGCGTGGCGGGGTTCTTTGCTGCAACATCCATTCCGCCATTATATACAGGATGCAGCCGGATTCCAGCGCACGTCCTGACCCGCTTAGCCCGCGAAGAAAAACTACAAGCCAATAAATACCAGTAGGTTACGGTATT
>JAPPNY010000263.1:29139-38174 GCA_028818385.1 Spirochaetaceae bacterium | reverse complement strand
CCGACGACGATCACCGGCCGCTCCGCGGCAGCCAGGCCGGCCGCCGCGCGGGCGTGGTCCGCCGGGGGTACTGGCCGCGGTCCTTCGCCGCCTCCGGGCGGCGTTGCCTCCCGCTCCACCTGCTCCGTCCCGAGCCCGGCCACGTCGTTGGGAATCTGCAGGTGCACAGGGCCCGGCATCCCGCCGGTGGCGATTCGCAGCGCATCGCGCACCGCCGTGGCCGCCCCTTCCGGCGTGACGTCCAGGGTCGCCTTGGTGATCGGCGCGAACAGCCGGTGCAGGTCGACGAGCTGGTGGGTGTGACGATCCTGCAGGCTCGGCGCCATCTGCGCGGTGAGCACCAGCACCGGGCAGCGGTCCAGGAACGCGTGCGCGACGCCGGCGACGCAGTTGACCGCCCCCGGCCCCAGCGTCGTCAGGCACGCGGTGGGCCTGCGCGTGAGCTGGCTGGCGGCTCCGGCCATGAAGGCGGCGGCGTTCTCGTGCTCGCTCAACACGAACCGGAGGCCCGTCTGCCGCATCGCCTCCATCAGGTGGACGTTCTCGCCCCCCGGCAGGCCGAACACGGTGTCGATGCCGGCCGCCCGCAGGCCGTCGGCGACGGCAGTTGCAACCGTGGCGCGATGCGCGATGATCGTGGACATGGAGCACAGCGTGATCTATCGCGACCCGGATGCCTACTCACCCTGGCCGGTGCTATGGCCGCTCCCCGACGGCAGCATCGGCGCCGGCGTGGTCACCTCCCCCATCGGCAGCCACCCGGGCGCCAGCACCTTCGGCCGCTTCCTGGCGATGGCGTCCCGCGACGGCGGACGTACCTGGCAGCCGAGCGACCATCCCGCTCACCCGGCCAACTGGCCGTTCGGCACCGCGGACGAGCACATGGACCGCTTCGCCGTGGTGCTCCCGGATCCGGGCGGCGACACCTTCTTGACCGTCGGCGCGCACGGGTTCGAGGCCTGGGACGCCGGCCGCCTCGACGAAGCGCGTTCTCAGCACCGCTGGGTGCGCCCGCTGCCGGAACGGCCCGCCCAGATCGCCGTGCAGTCGCCTGTGCTGATCTCGCGCCGCTCCACCGACGGCGGCAGGACCTGGGACGTCCGCGAATGGGAGGTGCCCGGCGCACAGGGCTTCTGGTGCTTCAATCGCGGCGTCGTCATGCACGACGGCACGCTGGTCGTCAGCGTGTACACCCACGACCACGACGGCGACGAGCGCCCGTACGTGCTGCGCTCGGAGGACGCCGGCCGGAGGTGGCGGCTGCACGACCTGTGCGCGAAGGCCAAGGGCGTGCCGGCCAACGAGACCGCACTGTGCGAAGTCTCGCCGGGAAGGCTCATCGCCCTCACCCGAAGCGACGCCGGACGAGGCGACCACCACCTGCTGCAGATGTGGTCCGACGACGGCGGCCGGACCTGGACGGAACCCATCAAGACGCCGATCTGGGGCCACCCCGCCCACCTCCTGAAGCTCGCCGACGGCCGCATCCTCTGCACCCACGGCTACCGCCGCCCGCCGATGGGCGTGCGCGCGGTCCTCAGCGAGGACGGCGGCGAAACCTGGGATGTCGCCGGCACGGTCGTCCTCCGCGACGACAGCACCGGCCACTCCCCGCACCGCGGCGAAGGCACCGGCGTCGGCGACGTGGGCTACCCGGTATCGATGCAGCTACCGGACGGCGACATCCTGACCGCCTACTACGTCACGCCCGCCGACAACGTCACCCACAGCGCCGCCACCCGCTGGCGATTATAGGCCAGCTGTCACTAAACTACCCGAAAACCGCACCTCCTGATACCCGATACTACCACTCTTCACTGTCAAACCCTTCGCCCCGAAGTGACACTTGTCGTCAAGAGACGCACTGCTGTAGGATCTTGCTCTAACTTGCGAGATGCGGTACCGCCCAAAGAGTCCAACACGCAATTGTTTCCCCCTCTCCGATAGCCAGTCCCAGATGTCTGCACTGCATACGGCGACGGTTCTGTCGTGATTGCAAAGTCCATATATTTCATGGGCCATCGCTGTTTCAGCAGCGAGTGGTCAGGATTCCAGGCAATCAAGCCTATCAATGTGATCATCGGTCGAAACAATTCAGGCAAGTCACATCTGCTCGATTTGATCGAATCCGTGTGCGGAGAGTTCCTCATCGGCAACGAACTCATGAAGCGCGGCTGTCGATTCAAGGCTTACGGAGTCCTCGAGCAGCAAGATCTAATAGACGCGTTTCCTCCAAACGTTAGCGGAGGACTCCTTGGCGGAAACCACTGGAACAACCATGGGAAGCTACTCGTCGGTGCTCATGTCGATTGGGAGATTGACCCCACGGGCGAACCGTCGAACATTTCTCTGAGTGATAATGTGCGCGCTAACGGAGCCGGCAATTCGCAGGCTGAGCGGATAACGAAGGCGCGTGTCGATCAGCTCATTCCATTGTTGAAGAACGCCACGCACAAGCTCAGTGGGACGACACTTCGGAAGCTCCTCTCCGAGCGTGACATCCGCCCCGAGAAAGAACAGCTTGAATTGGAGCTGACGGCAAATGGTGAAGGCGCTACGAACGTAGTCAGACGCTTTATGTTGTCGTCTAACGATGACTTCCCACGTGAGCTCATTCAAGAGCAACTGCGTGACGGCTTAAACACGATCTTTGGTCATGACGGTCACTTCCTGGAGATTCAACCCATCTTTCATGACGAAAGCGATGCAGAAGGACCGAGAGACTACTGGGAGGTCTACCTTGGCGAGAAAAACAAAGGCCTAGTTCCGCTCAGCAAGTCAGGGAGCGGGCTAAAGACTGTACTGCTAGTCTTGCTGAACCTGATAGCCATCCCTAGAATGAAGGATCGAAACCCATCCGAGTTTACGTTCGCTTTCGAAGAGCTCGAGAACAACCTACATCCAGCACTACTTCGTCGTCTCTTCAAGTACCTTGAGGATTACGCCGTTCAAGAGAAAGTGGCGATGTTTCTTACAACTCATTCCAGTACCGCTTTGGATTGTTTCGGAACGTCTTCTAATGCGCAAATCGTTCACGTGATTCATGATGGTGAGACGGCTCGGACCGAGGCGGTCACGGCGGAGATCGGTCGCATGAATGTCGTCCATACTCTAGGAGCTAAACCATCAGATTTGCTTCAAGCGAATGGAATAATTTGGGTTGAGGGGCCTTCCGATCGAATATACATTAATCGTTGGATCGAACTCTATGCGGATGGCCTGCTTCAAGAAGGACGCGACTATCAGTGCGCCCATTACGGAGGGGCTCTGCTGTCCAGGGTTCAGTTCACTCCTTCGGACGACGCGAATCCGGATCTCTCTAACCTGTTTGTGGTCAATCCAAACGTTGTTGTGGTGTGCGACGGAGATCGTAGTCGACCGGGGGCTCGACTAAAGGAATGGGTAAAGCGCGTATTCGACGAAGTCTCGGGGGCGCCTAGAGGCCATATCTGGATAACCAAGGCAAGGGAGATTGAGAACTACCTTCCAGGGTCTGTTCTCGCTACCGCTCTTGGGCGTGCATCGCTTCCGGATCCCGAACCGCACGAGCAGATGTTTCCTCGAACGAAAACGAGAGGTAAGTCCTATCTTGAGATGAATCTAGATAGGAAGGCCGTGGATAAGGTGGATCTGGCGTTGCTATGTACTCCACACATGGCTAAGGAAACGATGAAAGGGCGATTCGATTGGGAATCTCAAATGAAGGAGATCGTCGCCCGTGTCCAGGCTTGGAACGATTAGCGCATCGTTTCGGATTTATGAGCTCGCGGTCGCTACCTCAAGAACCAATCATCGTTAGCGATGCGGCAGACGGCGGTTGACACTGTGACTCTGGTCGGGATAGGTGAGCGACGTATGCGTGCGCGACTTTGGGACCTTACGCGAAGGCTGAGATGCTCAGATGTTCGGTGAGTCCGGTCTTCCGGGGCCTCCAATAGACGTGCCGTGAGCGGCGCGGACGCTTAGGCTCAATCCGTACGTGCAGCAGGATGCGATGTAGTCGATGAATTGGCCTAAATATTTGGTCTGATCGGCCCGTTGAAGCTCCCGCAGATAGAGATGTCTTGCGTGGATCTCGACGATGGCAGCCGGATATCCGTGCTTCTTCAGAATCAGATTCATCAAGAGGCGCGCCATGCGACCGTTGCCGTCGTCGAAGGGGTGAATGCGGACGAAACGGTAGTGGAACCTGGCGGCAATGATGACCGGATGCTCGCCGGCGGCTTCCTGATCGCGATACCAGTCGAGGAGATCGGTCATCGCCGGCTTCACCTGCTCCGGGGGAGCGAAGTAATAGATCGCTCCGGTCGAGGTCTTCACGTTGTTCGGAGTCGTCTTGTACTCGCCGAGGGCGATGGGTCGCATCGTACGACGGCCGTCGGGGGTCGTAGCCTCGGTCTCGTACGGTTCCTTCAGCAATACGCGGTGGAGATTGCGGATGAAGACTTCGGTCAGCCGGGTATCTTCCTTGACCGCACGCTCGATCGCCTTGACAGCGTCGTCATGCCCCTGGATGTCGACATGGTCGCGCATCGGTTTGCCGCGTGCGGTCAGGCCATGGAGTATGAGGCTCCGGGTTTCGCCGAGGGTAAGAGAGTTTCCTTCGACGGCGTTCGAGTGGTAGTCGGATTCGATCCTCAGCTTCTGTTCCAACGTGGCGACGACGTCCGGAGGAAGAGGACGGAGTGCGTCGAGTTCGTCCTTGAGCCGGTCGACTGTCTGCAGGATGCTCGAAGCCATGGACCTTCGTTCTTCAGAGCTTAGTGGATCATCGCCAGATCCTCGAAGATCGGCTGCATCTCCCGAGCGTTGACCATCGCCTTCATTTCGGCGTCGGAGGGGCGCTCGCCCGGTAACTCGGCGGCCTGCAGCAGCAGGGGCAGCAGGTCGAGGTCGGCCATCGCGTTGATGAACGCGGGGGCGTAGCTGAGGGCGTAGGCTACGGCGCGGGCGATGTCCTCCGGCGCTTCCAGCGGCTCGTACCAGGGACCGCGGGAGCGTTCGCGTCCACCCCACGGTCGCCGCGCGGTCGACTTGATGAGCTGCACCGCGACGCCGCGGTCGTCGCACACCGTCTTGAGGGCATCGAAGTCGGCTCGGTAGCGATCGTCGCTGGCCATGACGAAGTTCATGGGCAGCAGCACCGAGTCGAAGGGGAAGCGCTCCAGGCTTCGCAGGTGCATGCGCGGCGCGGCGAACCCATGCCCGGTCACCCCGATGAAACGGACGCGGCCGTTCTCCCTCTCCTCGACCAGCGCCTCCAGGGCGCCGCCGGGACCGAGCGCGGTGGCCCAGTCCTCTTCCACGGTGAGACTGTGGAGCTGGATCAGGTCGATGGTGTCGGTGCGCAGGCGGCGGCGGGAGAGCTCCACCTGGGCGCGGGCGCCCGCGGCGGTCCGATCGCCGGTCTTGGTGGCCAGGAAGAAGCGGTCGCGGTGGCGCTCCATCCAGCCGCCGATGAGGGTCTCCGAGTTGCCGCCGCCGTAGCCGTGGGCGGTGTCGATGTGGTTGACGCCGTGCCGGAACAGCAGTTCCAGGACGCGCTCGGCGTCGGCCTCGGTCGAGGTGGGCTTGAAGGCGGCGCCGCCCAACAGGGTCAGCGTGCTGTGGTGTCCGGTGCTGCCGAACGGTCTGGTCGGAATCATGATCGCCGCGTATGATCCCACCGATGTCTGTCAGCGTCGAGTTCGTGGGCCACGCCTGCTTCCGCATCTGGATCGACGGCCGTCCGTCGATCGTCACCGACCCCTACCCGCCCGCCCGGCTCGGGTTGCCGCCGCTGGAGCCGCTGGCCGCCGACACCGTCATCGTCAGCTCGCTTACCGACGATGCGCACTCCCATGTCGAGCTGGTTGCCGGCAGCCCGCGCGTGATCAACGCGCTGGACGTGGCGCGCGGCCAGGAGGCGGTCATCGGCGGCGAGCCGGTCGTCACCGTGGAGGCGACCGAGGCACGCGACCACCCGCGCGGGCCGGAGGACAACGCGCTGTACGCGTTCAAGGTCGGCGGCCTGTGGCTGATGCACATGGGCGACGTGGGCTACGAGCTCACCGCCGACGAGCTGGCGCCGTTCGCGGGCAAGTGCGACGTGCTGTTCGCGCTGGCCGGCCAGCGGCTGACGCCGAAGTTCGCGGAGCTCGACCGCATGTTCGCGGCGCTGGCCCCCCGCTGGATCCTGCCCATGCACTACGAGCTGCCGCCGCTCGGGTTCGGCATGACCACGGTCGAGGAGTTCCTGGCCGACCGCCCGGACGACCCGCTGGTGAGGCCGCGGCATCACACCGTCGAGCTGCCGCTGCCCGCCCTCAAGGAAGGCCATCCGACCATCGTGGTCCTGGAGCCCTCGGGCTACACGCCGGACTGACCCTGCCGAGGGCCGCGACCGCCCGGTACTGACTGCAAGGCGCGCTGATGCTCGACTACGGCCCGGTTTCCCTGTTCAACACGTTCGGCTACCTGCACCTGCCCGGCTTCTTCGGTGCCGGGGAGGTGGAGCGCCTGTCGGCGGAGTTCGACGAGGTCGTGCAGGCGGCGGCCCCGGACGGCGCCGGCACGCTGTCTATCCCCCCGTGGGGGGCGCAGGACGGGCTGGGCCTGGGGCTGCTGACCGACGACCGCGTGGCCGACGTCCCCGCCAAGGTGCTGGGCCACGGCTGGCTGCCCCTGCACGTGCGCTGCGTCCGGCTCGGCGAGGACCTCCCGTGGCAGGGGGGCGGCGAACTGATCCCCTGGCCGCTGCAGCACATCACCGTCGCCGTGGCCCTGGACCGCGCCGGCGCCGACGACGGGTGCCTGCGCTTCGTGCCGTGCTCGCACCGCAACTACCTGCGGCTGCTGGAGCCGCGCTGGCAGAGGGCGCCCGATTACCTGTACGGGCTGCGGAATCCCAAGATGCGCTGGGACCACAACGCCCTGGGCGTCGCCGACCAGCAGGTCCCGGCCTTCACGGCGCCAACCGAGCCGGGCGACGTGGTGGTCTACACGCCGGACGTCCTGCACGCCGCGTTCGGCGTCACCGAGCCGCGCCGGCTGATCGAGATCACCTGCGTGGCCGAGCCGCGCACCGACGCGCAACTCTACTTTCTGCGCGAGCGCGACGCCTGCACCGGCGGCGAGTTCCGCATGCCGCCGGCGGTCGCGGCCAGCACCGACCCTTCCCTGCGCGACGCGGTCGCCCGGTGGACGGAGCTCGGCTTCGGCCCCGCGTAGGAGGAGGATCGTGCTGACCGGCAATCAGGTCGACCTGTTCCAGGCGTTCGGCTTCCTGCACCTGAAGCAGGCGTTCGATGCCGAGGAGACCGCGTTCATTCAGCGCGAGTTCGACGCGGCCATCCGCCGCTCCGGCCTCGACCCCGGCACCACGGACCAGGTCAGCGCCGACCGGGCGTCCGTGCGGAGCCTGCGCGACTGGTTCCTGACCCACGAGCTGATCCGGGACATCGCGGAGAAGCTGCTCGGCGAGCGGTTCCAGTTCGAGGGGTTCGGCTGCGGGATCTACGGCTCCGACTCGCCCTGGCACGCCGACTCCGCGGTGATCCGCTGGCCGTTCCGGCACATCAAGATCGCGCTTTACCTGGACCCGCTGGACGGCGAGAGCGGCGCGCTGCGGGTCATTCCCGGCACCCACCGCGACTGGCACTGGATCGGCGACCCGGTCTGGCACGACGTGCCGGACTACTTCTTCGGGCTCAAGAACCGCGACGTCATCTGGCAGCACCCGCCGTTCGGACTCGCGCCCCAGGACGTGCCGCACCAGGCGCTCGCCACCCGGCCGGGCGACGTGCTGGTCTTTCCCGAGAACCTCCTGCACTGCGCGTTCGGCACGAAGTTCCCGCGGCGCCAGATCGCCATCGCCTTCCTGCAGTTGCCGTGGCGGGAGGACCAGGTGGTCCACCTGAAGTCGCGCGCGGCCGTGCAGCCTGCGGGCTGCTACCAGCCCCGCTCCCTGCTCACCCACCCGGACCCGCGGGTGCGGGCGATGGTCACGGGGCTGCAGGAGCTCGGCTTTCCCGAGGGAGGACCCGAGTCGTGATCGGCAGCGAGAACGTCTGGCATTTCATCGCCTTCGGCTTTCTGCCGCTGCCCGGCCTGCTGTCCCGCGACGAAGCGCTGGCGATCCGCGAGGAGCTGGAGCGGCTCGGCCACGAGCGCGGCCAGGTCCCCGGTGACACCGCCACGGCAAGCGGCGGCATCGGCGACGTGGCCGTGATCGGCGAGCGGGTCCGGGCGCTGCTGCTGGACGAGCGCGTGTACGACATCCCGGCCAAGATCCTGGGGCACGACTTCACCTACGAGGGCTCCGACGCGCAGTGGCACGTCGGGGATACCCCCTGGCACGGCGCCAGCGGCGTCGAGCAGAAACCGCTCGTCTCGATCAAGGTCTCCCTGTACCTGGACGACCTGGACGAGACCAACGGCTGCCTGCGCATCATCCCCGGCGCCCACCGCAACCTGCTGCGGTGGATGGACTCGCGCTGGGGCGGGGTGCCCGACTACCTCTTTCCGGTTCGCAACCGCACGCTGCAGGACGAGCTCCCGTGCGGCATCAGCCCGCAGGAGGTGCCGCACCTGCCGCTGCCGTCGCGGTTGGGCGACGCGTGCGTGTTCACGGAGGATCTCCCGCACGCGGCGTTCGGCGCGACGGGAGTACGCCGGCAGCTCTCCTTCGGGTTCATGGCCAATCCGGCCGCCGCGCACCAGAAGCGGTGGGTGAAGTACCGGAACGCCATGGGCCGCGGGATCAACGTGCCGCGCGCGTTCGCGGAGTCCGACGACCCGCGGCTGCGGAAGATGGTCGCGCCGCTGCTGGAACTGGGTCTGGAGCCGTCGTAGGCTCAACAGTCCTCCGGGCACACGATCGTATGATACGAAACGTATGATGCGACCCGTAACATGAAGCGGTTCGTCTTCGATCCGCTGCTCTCTGCCTATCTCCGCCGCTACCGATAGCGCCCCAAGGGTGGGGGGGGCCCCGGCGCCCCCCCCCCGGCCCCCCCCCCCCCAGGGGGGGGGGGGGGCGGGGGGGGCGGGGGGGG
>JAPPNY010000263.1:0-29129 GCA_028818385.1 Spirochaetaceae bacterium | reverse complement strand
CCCGTAACTTTAAGCGGTTGTTCTTCGATCCGCTGCTCTCTGCTTATCTCCGCCGATACCTATTGCGCCCCATGGGTGGGGCGCAACGGGCGCCCCACCCTTGGCCCAGCCCCTCCTTTGGCGTGGAGCGCATCGGGTCCCGATGCGTTCCACGCCGGATACGGGCATCCCCGGCGCCTGGCGGCGCCGGCTTTACCGGAATGCCTCGCGGCCGATCTGCTCCAGCGAACCGGGCTGCACAGGCGTGCTGGACGCGGAGTCGTAGGCGAACACGACCACCCCGCCCACTCCCTGCGCGCGGGCGTCCTCGATCTGCCGCAGCGTCTCGTTCACCGGGTTCTTGTAGGCGCCGACTCCCACCCAGACACGTTCGCGTTCGCCTACGGAGATCCGTGCCTCCTGGACCCAGGCGCCGAACTGCTCGCGGTCGGTCGTGTACGCCATCGGCACCGCCACGTCCAGGACCCCGTCGGCCAGCCAGCCCCACCAGTCCTGGTAGCGCTTCACGCGAGCCGCCTTCGGATCCGCGACCAGGGCCGCGGAGACGACCAGGTCGGGCCGGACCTCCTTCACGGAGCGGTAGATGCGGCGAACCAGCATCGACACCTGATCGCGCCGGAACTGATCCCACAGATCGCCCAGCGCGTCTGCCATGGCGAACGGGTCGGAGCCGGACGCCGCCACCAGGTCGGCGTAACGCTGGCTGGAAAGGTACGGCCTGACCCAACCGCGGAACCGGTCGAGCGTCCCGCGCGAGTAGTCGAACTCCCCGGACGGCAGCCGCACGTAGTCGAAGTGGATGCCCTGCAGGTCATAGTTGGTGGCCAGCTCCAGCCAGACCGCCTGCACCCGCGCCTGCACCGCCGGATGCGAGGGACTGGACCACAGCCCGGTGACGATCTGACTGTTGGCCCGTGCGTGCTCGGTCAGGCGTCGCACGTAGCGGGGGTCGCGCGGGTTGCGGGTGTAGAGCTCCCGGCCCAGGCTGCGGGGCACCGCCAGCCAATCGGGGTTGGCGTTGACCAAGTGCATGCGACTGCGCGGCAGGGCCTGCAGCCCCCACACCAGATAGGTGTTCACCCATGCGTGCACGTCCATGCCGCGCGCGTGCGCTTCGTCGATCACGAGCTGCAGCGGGTCGAAGGCCGGGGCGTCGGGCAGGGACTCCGCCCGCGGCTCGAGGCTCGATGCGTACAGGGCATCGCCGCGGCCGCGCACCTGCACGAGCAGCGTGTTGAAGCCGCTCGCGGCCGCCGCTTCCACCATGGCTCGCACCTCAGCGGGGCTGTCGATCGAGTGGCGGATCACCCAGAGCGCGCGCACCTCGTCGAACCGGCTTGCCCAAGGGACAGCCTCATCGGTCGGGTCGGATCCTGCGGGCGTCACGGTCACCAGCGCCACGGCGAGCCACGCCGCGTGCCGTATCATGCGGGCGGTCTTGCCCGACTGGCGGAGTCTGGACATCGGGCTACTCGGAGCTGCCCGCGACCTCATGGTAGATGTCGGTGCCGACCACCTCGCTCCAGCGGTCCAGGACGCGGCGCCACACCGGCCCGGGCGTGCCGTCGCCGATCGGAACGCCGTTGAAGCGCACCACCGGCGCCAGGCAATACGGCGTGGTGGGCACCCACGCCTCCTCCGCGTTGATCGCGTCGTAGGTCTGCAGGTCGTCCTCCATGAAGCCGATGCCGAGATCGGCCAGCAGCTCGGTGAGCACCGTCAGGCTGATGCCCCACAGGATGTTGCGCCGTCGCGGAGACACCACCTGGCCGTCCCGGTAGATGACGAAGTTGGACCCGCCAGTCTCGGTGATGTTGCCGTGGATGTCCAGGTAGACGGCCATCGCGGCAGGGTCGATCTGGTGCGCCTGGTAGTCGCCGATCCACATGTGCAGCCGGTTGCGGTTCTTGATCTTCGACGACAGGCACTCGGGGGGCCAGTGGCGGTTCGAAGGCGTCACGCAGTGCACCCCCCGCGTGAACATCGGCTTCCAGAGATGGAACGGCATCGGGAAGGTGTGCTGCACGCAGGTGGCCGTTCTGTGCTTCGGCAGTGCCGCGGCTCCGGCGTAGACCGGGTTCTGCCCCGCCGTCATGTAGTAGATCACCCCGAGCTCGGCGCCGCCCGCCATCTGTCGGTTATGGGCGATCAGCCGGCGGGTGACCTCCATCGACTCCTCGGCGTCGATCGGCGGATCGATGTGCGCGTAACGGCACGACCGGTACAGGCGGTTCACGTGGTCGGCCAGCCGGTAGGGCTCGCCGCCGAAGGTGCGCAGGAAGTCGGTGACCGCCGCTCCGAGCACGATGCCCAGGTCGTAGACCGGCAGCTTGCACTCCTCGGTCGGAATGAACTCGCCGTTCAGGTAGGCGAGCGGTCCTGCGTGGTCCACGGTCACGTTCGAAGCCCGGAGGCTGTGCGGGGGTCGGCTATGCTGGAGTCGGGATGTGTCATGCCCCGATCATGCCCGCTTACCCCGTCGTTGAGGAAGGAGCATGAGCGCTCCCGACCCGCGGCGCACCTCGCGTGCGCTGACGTGGGAGTTCCTCTTCCAGAACCTGTTCAGCTACGCGACCGAGGGCGTGGTGTTCACGGGCCTGGCGCTGTGGCTGGGGGCCACGACCATCCAGATCGGCCTGCTGGGCTCGATCGGGGGATTCGGGTTCGCGGCCATCCTGGTCGCGCCATGGCTGGTTCGGGCGGCGCGCGGCTCGCGGCGCATCGTCATGATGACGGTGTACGCGATCCGGCTGTGCAGCCGCGTCGGCATCCTGCTGCTGCTGTTCACCCGCCCGCCGGACGCGGTGTGGTGGCTGCTGGCGCTGGCCGGCATCGCCCGCATCGCGTCCGCGCTGTACGCGCCGCTGAGCCGGGCGTGGATCTCCGACGCCATCCCTCCTGCGGAGCACAGCCGATTCCTGAGCACCCGGCTGTCGGTCGCCATGATCGGCGCGGTGGTGGCGCCGCCGCTGGCCGGCGCGCTGGTGGACGCGCTGCCCGGCACCGCCGGCTTCGCGCTGGCGTTCGGCACCGGCCTGCTGTTCGGGACGGTGGCGCTGTGGCTGCTGGCGTCGGCGCATGACTCCGCCGCCGGGCAGCCGGCGCGCCAGTCGGTCCGCGGCCAGGTGACGCGCTCGCTGCGGTTCGGCCCGTTCCGGCGCATGTATCTGTTCCAGACCGCGACGGCGTTCGCCGACGGGCTGGGCGCCTCGTTCCTGGACATCCTCTACCTGAAGTACCTGGGGCTGTCGTTCTTCCTGATCAACGCGTTCCTGGCGGCGTCGAAAGCCGCGAAGGGCCTGTCCGCGTTCGCCAACCGGTGGCTGCAGAAGCACCACGAGCCGCTGCCGCTGTTCCAGGTGTCGGTCGTGATCAGCGCGCTGATTCCCCTGCTGCTGATCGGCGCCACGCCGGGTGCGGCGGTGCTGGTCGCGGTCGCGCTGATCCTGCAGGAGGCGGCGCGGGGCATCATGAGCCCGGCGGAGCAGACGCTGATCATGCGCTGGGGCTCGCGGGGCGATCAGACCGGCGACTTCACGCTGATCTTCTTCAGCCGCGGCCTGGTGAGCGCCTTCACGCCGCTGCTCACCGCCGCGCTGCTGCGCAGCGTGTTCGGGCTCGACGTGCAGGCCGACACGATCGATCCACGGCCGATCCACCTGCTGATCGGCGCCGGCGTGGCCCTCAAGCTGCTGGCGCTGCTGCTCATGCCGCGGCGGGCCGACGCTGCCACGCGAGACGAGTCGACCTGAGCCCGGAGCCGGCGCGGCGCGCGTCCGTATGGGGTACGATCCGCGGACGGCCCCGGCATGCAGCAACGCACGTATCTCCTGCTCCTCCACGACGCCGTGCGCTCGCATATCGCTGCCCTCGGCAGCCGCCAGAAGGAGCGGCTGCGCGAGAAGCTGGAGTTCCTCCGGCACGGCATGTGGGATGCCGGCGTGCGGGTCAAGAAGCTCAAGGGCGGCCGGTCCAGCTTCGAAGCGCGGCTGACACGGGGCGACCGCATCCTGTTCACGCTGGGTCGCGCGCCGGCGTCCGGCGTCCCGGGCGGCGAGGTGGGCGGCGCCGGCGCCACCCGGATCTACGTCTGGGGCGTGGTCAAGCACGACGACGTCACCGCGGCGGAGCGGCGCATCGTTGCGGCCAACGCACCGTTCCTGGACTTTCGTCCGGATGAGTTCGAGGATCTCCCGGAGCTGGTGCTCGACGATCTGCCCGAGGAGCGCCTCGGCGTGCCGTTCGAGCGCCCGTTCCCGGCCGTAACGAGCCACGGCCGCACCGATCAGCCCGGCGGCCCTGGCGCCAGCGGCCACCCGAACGGCAGCGCCCCGGACGCCGGGCCGCAGCGCTGGCTGGTGGTCGACGACGAAGAGTGGCGCCGCATCCTGGAGACGGAAGACCCGGATGGCGTGCGCCTGTATCTCTTTCTGACCGGCGAGCAGGCCCGTCTGCTGCACAGCGAGCCGCCCGTGCTGCTGTCCGGGACCGCGGGCAGCGGCAAGACGACCATCGCCGTCTATTACCTGCTCCGGCACCGCGCGTGCCAGCTCGCCGGCAGTGCGATCGACACCGCCGCGGTCGGCGACGGCGAGCAGGCTCGCTCGCACGATGTGCATGCCGATGCACAGGCTGCCGCGGACGCGGCCGCCAGCGAGCGGGCGTTGTTCGTCACCGGCAGCCCGCACCTGAAACGGTTCTCGGAGCGCATCTACCGCGGCCTGGTGGCGGCGACGGAGCTGGCGGACGCCCCGGAGGCGGCGCGGTTCGCGACCTTCTCCGAGTTGTTGGAAGAAATCCTTCCGGCCGACGAGCATGCATCCGCCGCACCGCCCGCGGGGTTGCGGGAGTTCCATGCCATCGTCCACAACCACCCGAGCGCGGCCCGCTACGACGCGGAGCTGGTCTGGGAGGAGATACGCTCGATCATCAAGGGCGCCAAGCCGCCGGTGAGCCGGCGCCGCTTCGCCGAGCTGGCGGATCGCTTCGCGCGCTCACGGGCTACCGGGCGCGAGCGCGCGGAGCTCGCCGAGTACCTGGTGCGCCTGGGCAACCTGGAGCTCGGCGACAGGCTGGAGGCGGTGTGCGCGCGCAGGACCTCGTTCCGGTCCCTGCAGGATTTCGCTGCCGGCGTGCGCGATGCCGGCGCCGCCCGGCACGCCGAGCAGACCCTGGTGCTGGAGGCGGCGCTGCGCCTCCTTGACCGGCAGGCCGACCGCCTGGACCAGCCGCTGTTGACCCTGCGGGAGTACGAGAGCCTGGGCCGCAAGCGGGCGCCGAATTTCCGGTTCGACCGCCGCGACATCTACGGAATCGCCGAGTATTACCAGGACCGCCTGCAACAAACCGCGCGGCTGGACGAGATCGACCTGACCCGTACCGCCTTGCAGCGGCTGGAGCAGGACGACGACTCGTTCCGGTATGACCTGGTCGTGTGCGACGAGGTGCAGGACTTCACCGACATGCAGCTGGCGCTGCTGTTTCGGCTGGCGGCCGATCCGCAGCGCACGGTGCTTGCCGGCGACCCCAAGCAGATCATCAATCCCAGCGGGTTCCGCTGGGAGGAGGTGCGCGCCCGTTACTACGAGCGCGGGTTGCGGGTCCCGGAGGTGGTCAACCTCAGCGTCAACTTTCGCAGCGTGGGCAACATCGTCGCGCTGGCCAACGAGTTGCTGAAGCTGAAGCGGTCGCTGGTCGGCCTGGCCTCGGGCGAGATCGCCGAACGCTGGACGTTCCGCGGCCGGCCGCCGCTGCTGGTGGACGGCCTGGCGGAGCCGGAGCTGCTCCGCACGATGAGACGGGCCGGTGCGGGTCAGGTGGTCCTGGTCCGCACGCCCGCCGAACGCGACCGCCTGCGCGCGGCGCTCCGCACCGAGCTGGTGTTCACCATCAACGACGCGAAGGGGCTGGAGTTCGACGGGGTGCTGCTGTGGCGATTCGCCGAGACCGCGGGCTCGGCGGCCCGCTGGCGGCGCATCGCCCGGGAACACCACCTGGAAGCGGCGGAGACGCCGCGCATACGCCACGAGCTCAACCTGTTGTACGTGGCCGTGACGCGGGCGCGCAACACGCTGGTGATCTGGGACGGTCCGGAAGCCGGCCCGGTGTGGTCGGTCGACCAGCTTGCCGGGCACGTGCTGCGCTCCGGCGACGCGGAGGCTCTCAGCACCGTCTGGCAGCGCGTGTCGAGCCCGGCGGAGTGGGAGGCTCAGGGAGACTACTTCTTCGACCGCGAACACTTCGCGGCCGCCGGGGAGTGCTACCGGAACGCCGCCGCGCACACCAAGGAGGCGCTGTCACGCGCACACCACCTGGAGCGGGCGGGAGACCATCGCGAAGCCGCCGACCTGTTCGCCGCCCACGGCCACCCGGAGCGGGCGGCGCAGAACCTGGAGCGCGGCAACGCCTGGCGCGACGCGGCGCGGGTCTGGCGCCGCGCCGGCGAAGACCGGCGCGCCCTGACCTGCGACGCCCTTCACTTCGAGGGGTCGGGACGGTACGTCAAGGCCGCCGCCTGCTGGGAAAAGCTCGGCGACACGGAGCGGATGCTGGGCAACTGGGAGCGCGGCGGCGAGCACCGCCTGCTGGCCGACCACTACCTGGGACTCAAGAAGAGCGGCAAGGCCGCGCACCATCTCAAGCTGCTCGGCGACCATGCGGAGGCGGCGCTGCAGTATCGCCATGCCGGGATGATCGACTACGCGGCCCAGGAGTTCGAGAAGGACGGACAATACGACAACGCCGCTCCACTGTACCGCCGGCTGGACGACGTGCAGGCATTGCTGCGCTGTCTCCTGAAGCTCGAGGACTACCACGAGGCGGCGCTCGTCCATGAGAAACAGGACGATCTCGATCAGGCGATCGACTGCTTCCGCAGGTACGCAGCCGGCTCGGACGCCAACCGGCAGGACCTGGAGCAGCGGCTGGAGGAGATCGCGGGCAAGCGGCCGGGGGTCAAGGAGGCCATCCGGCTGGCGGGGCTTGGACGGAACCGGGAGGCCGCGGAGATCTTCGAGCGCCGTGGCGGCCACCTGCCGCAGGCGTTCGAGCTCTACCACGAGGCCGGAGACCACGCCGCCGCCGCTGCCTGCCTGGCCAGCGACAACCGGTACCGTGCCGCGGCGCGTGAGATCGCCCGCACCGGAACGCCGGAAAGTCTCGGGCAAGCGGTGGAATACCTTGGCGAGTACCTGCTGGCCAACTGGGACCGGCGCCGGGAACGGACCGAGCAGGTGAGCCGCTCGGCGCGCCGCCTGAGCGCCGCCGGCGAGCACGAACGCGCCCTGGCCCACTGGCTGGCGCTGCAGCGGGTCCACGGCGACCGGGTCGCCGCGACCGTCGTGGACGGGGCATGTGACCAGTACGCACGGCTGGAGCGCCATGAAGAAGCGATCCGCTACTTTCTGGACCACGCGCGAGCCGGGCCGGCCGCCGCCTACCTGGACGCGCGGCCCGACCTCGTGCTGCCGCTGGAGTTGGTCGAAGGCATGACGCGAGGGCAGCGCTCGCAGGTCACGCTGTGGACGCTGCCCGACGACCGCCTGGAGATCGTGCTGCGCCTGCTGCACGGCTGTCTGCAGCGCGGCGGCGAAACAGATCGACGCGACCGGATCGCCGCCATCCTGGCCACGCTGCCGAAGCAGTACGGCGTCACCTCACCGCTGTACGAGGAGCTGAGCGAGATGCTCGTCGAGTTGCGCCTGATCAACCCGATTGTCTCGCTGCTGTCCGTGATCTGGGCCGAGTCGGAGGGCGACCGCTACAATGCGCTCTTCGCCCGCCTCCGGAAGGAGGTGGCGGACACGGACGATCGGGAGCTGCAACTGTGCCTCCGGATCATGGAGCCGGAGATCTTCGACGACGAGCTCGGCGATCTGCAGCCGACCGAACGGAACTATCTGCTTTTCACGCACAGCCCGACCCGCTATGCCGAGGCGGTGGAGGTGCTGCGGCGGCTCGGCGACGAGGAGGAAGCGGTCAGCGTGTGCCGCCGCCATGGCGACGAGCGGCTCGCCGAACAGATACTGGGCTCCGCGGGCGAGGAGGCCCCGGAGTCATGATCCGCACACGCCGGTTGCGTCCTTGCGCCCCGAAACCGTCGCCTACGGCTCCGCTTTCGGCCCATCCCCACCTTACGCGTCGTAGTCTGTCGGCCTTCCCGCTGACACGGCAAATCCGACAGACTCCTTGCGGTCCAGCTCTGCGAGCGTGAATCTCACGCTCACGATCGAGTGCCTCTCCTTCCCCGGCCGGTACTTGATGTAGGTGGTCGCCACGAACGTCCCGTCAGGAAGAAGCTCGATCGCAGGGTATGACGCGTCGGCGCCGGCGTGGGTGCGCAGGAGCCTTGCGCGGTATTGCCCCTCCCGGCCCATGACGACGTCGTCGTAGGTACCGATCCACGCGACCAGGTCGCCGGTGTCCGGGCAGCCCGGTGCCGTGTTTCGCATGGTTACCACCAGCCTGCCGTCGTGGGCATACCGGTGCTTGGGTCGATCGCCGGTGAGGCCGAGCGGCAGTTCCCGCGGCTCCGACCAAGTTGCCCCCTCATCGTCCGATGTCATGAACAGGGATCGATTCATCGTTTCCCAACGCCCGCCCTTGTCCCCCATCAGGCAGAGGAGTTGCGAGCCATCGGGCGAGCGGACGATCTCGGGGTTGATGGGGATGTGAGGCGGGATGTCCAGAACGATGTCCCACGGGCTCCAGGTGAGCCCTCCATCGGAAGAGACGCTCTGAGCGATACGGTTCCCCTTGTGTCCCGCGGGCGTCAGCGGGGCGTCTCTGTCCACCGCCCTGCGGATGTTGCTCATTCCCAGGAGCCGTGAACCGCCGTCCACGGGCTCGATCGAGCAGAACGGCATGACGCACTCCAGGCCGTTGGACGCCATCGGCGACCAAGTCGCGCCGTCGTCCGCCGCGTGCGACTGCTGCATGGTGTTCTCCGTTGGAGGTTCCCCGGGCGCTGCCTGACAGCCGGCGAACACGAACAGGCGCGCATGGCCGTCCGGGGCGACCAGACGGTAGATGGTCGGGGCGTTCCTCACCCTGCTCCAGCTCTCCGGGACCGGCAACAGCCCGCTCCACGTGAGCCCCCCGTCCGCGCTCCGTTTCAGCGGCCCGCACTGGCCCGCATGCTCGTAGGTCCACACGGCATACAGCGTCGTGTCGTCCGGCAGGAGCACCGTGGTCGGCGCGCAGTGATAGACCGACTCCGTGCCGCGCGCAACGAATACGTGCCGCTCCGTCTCCTCCGAAATGTCGATGAGGGGAATCTGAAGACCCATTTCCGGTTGCTCCCGTGCGCATGAAACAGGAGAGCCCGCCGCGGCGGCGGGCTCTCCGGGTCGCGATCGTGCTCGGCGATCGTCGCTACATGTCCTGCTCGGCCAGACTGACCAGCAGGGTCTCGAGTCCGGCGTCCATCATCGACTGCACGTAGTTGTCCCAGTCGGCGTCGATGTCCACCTGGCCGGTGATCGCCTTCCAGCCCCACTCGTGCTCGATCGTGCGCACGTTGGCCGCCAGGGCGCGCTCCTCCTCCGACCACGTCGGCCGGAAGCCGATGCCCGGGTTGACCGTCTGGTTGTCCTGCAGGAAGGTCTGCAGGGCGTGGCGCGGCGGGTTGATATAGACCTTGTCCACCGGCTCCACGATCTGCGGGATGATCGTCAGCATGCGCACGCCGAGCAACGTTGCGGTGGCGCTGTCCTTGCCCGATCCGGTGCCGGGAATGGAGACCCGGTAGCCGTTCGCATCGAGCTCCCACGTCTCACCTTCGCGGCCGCCATAGTGGTTCTCGGCGTAGACGTCGGCGTCCGCGTAGATGTCCTCCAGCATCTGCATGATCTTCACCACCTTCGCGTCGCTGGCGTCGATCCCGAAACCGGCGGACGAACCGGTCGGGTCGCGGTACCAGGTGCCGCGACCTCCGGTCGGACCCACGGGCGTGATCGTGTAGACGATCTCCACGTCGGGATGCGCTTCCCGCAGGGCGCCCCACGGTCCCGCTTCGTACTGGGACATCCAGGCATCCAGCTCCGACCAGGCGCCGAACTCGTCGTTCGCCATCGCCCGAATCACGTCGGCGCGTACGGCGGTCGGCGTATCGGGGTGAATGATCTCCATCTCCCACCAGCGGTTGACGAACTTGAGGGCTTCCCGGTAATTCGGGTCGACCATGGAATAGTAGCCCTTGCCGTCGCGCACGTCCCACGTGAACAGGCGAATACCGAATGATCCGAACACGTTCGGCAGTATCGTGCTGTCCATGTTGGGCCCGTTCTTCCACACCATGTAGCCGTAGGAGTTCTTCTGTCCGTCTCCGTCAGGATCCTCGTTGCGGAACTTGAGGAGCAGATCCTCGATCTCCTCGATCGTGTCCGGACCACGGAAGAACTCACGGTCCGCCACCGGCTCCGGCTCCACGCCGACCGCTCGCATCCAGTCGGCGCGAAGGCCCATCACCTGTCCCGTCGATGCCATCGACATCGCCGACGGAATGAGGTAGTTCGTTCCGTCGTAGACGGTGGTGCGCCACTTCGTGTCGCCCAGGTAGTGCTCCACCTGCTGCATCCATCCGGGCATGTGCTCCATGATCAGGTCCTGCGCGATCGACCTGACGATGCCCGCATCGATCCAGGACGCGTTCCGTGCCCAGACCGACAGGTAATCGGGGATATCGCCTGCCGCGATCCGCACGTTCCTGGCTTCCCCATCGTACGCGTCGATGTCGTACCAGGGTTCCAGATTCACGTCGTAGCGCTCTTCCAGGAAGACTTCGACCCAGCTATCCGGAGCCAATGTCGTGCCACGGGCCGTGAACGGTATCATCGAGATCGTGAGCTGCTCCTCCGCTGCCTGCTCTTCCTGGCCTTCCGCAAACAGCGGCGTGGCCGCCACCAGCAGCAGCGTCGCGAGCGCGCACAGTCGTACAGCGCTTCTCATCATGTCCCTCCTCGGGAATATGGATTGGCCCCTCGTGGGGCGCCGACACCCCGAACCCGGGGTGGCATGGCCGTAATTCGGTCCGGACCGCATCGATGTCATCCCTTTACCGCTCCCAGCATGATGCCTTTCACGAAGTAGCGCTGAATGAACGGGTAGACGACGATGATGGGACCGATGGAAATGAACAGAAGGGCCGCTTTCACCGTTTCCGCGGTGATGTTGCGCACCTCGCGCTCCTCGAACAGCTCGAGCTCCGAGGTCTGATTCTCCACCAGGACGCGGCGGAGCAGCACCTGCAGGACGGTCTTGTCCTTCTCGGGCGTGAATATCAACGGAAAGAACCAGTCGTTCCAATGCGCCACCGCCGCCCACAGCGCCACCGTCGCGACGACCGGCGCGGAGAGGGGAACGACGATACGAAAGAGAACATCCGTCAGTGTCGCCCCGTCGATCGTCGCGCTCTCGGTGAGCTCGGCCGGAATCTCGCGGAAGAAGTTGCGCATGATGATGATGTAGAAGGCATTCGCCAGCGCGGGAAGGAACCATACCAGCCGCGAGTTGAGCAGCCCGAGCTGCTTGTACCAGAGATAGGTCGGCATCAGACCGCCCGAGAAGAACATCGTGAAGATCATGAAGAACGTGATGACCTTGATGCCGGGCAGCGTGCGGTCAGCCAGGCCGAAGGCGGCGATGAAGCTCACCAGCAGGATCGAGCCGGTGCCGACGATCGCCTTGTACAGCGAGTTGAGGTAGGCCGTGCCGATGATCCCGCTTTCGAACACCTTTCCGTAGTTCTCGAACGTCATGTCGCGCGGCCAGAGCTTCACCCGGTCCAGGATCGATGCTTCCGGCGTGTTGAACGAGTCGACGAGCAGGTACCAGAAGGGATAGACGATCGACAGGGCGAACGCCACCATCCCCAGGTGGATGACGGCCACCAGCAACCGGTCCGCGAGCGTCCGCTCCCCTGACCGGCTCGCGGTCAGCCGCGCGACAGCCCCGGGTGTGGCGGCGGCATCACTCATGTCCCTACACTCATGTCCCAACACTCATGTCAGGGTATAGCTCCCCGCGTGCCCCAGCCTCTTGACGAACCAGTTCGCCCCCACCAGCGCGATCAGGCCGACCAGGTTCTGGAACAGTCCGGCCGCGGTCGCGAAGCTGTAGCGGAAGTCCTGCAGTCCCATGCGATAGATATAGGTGCCGATGATGTCACCGACCTCGTAGACGAGCGGATGGTAGAGGTTGAAGATCTGATCGAAGCCGAGCTCCAGCACGTTGCCGAGCTGGAGCAGGAACATGATGACGATGACGAAGGTGATGGACGGCACGGTGATGTAGCGCATCTTCTGTATACGGCCCGCGCCATCGATCTCGGCAGACTCGTAGAGCGATGGGTCGATGCTCGAGATCGCAGCCAGGTAGATGATCGATCCCCATCCAATGCCTTTCCAGATGTCCGAGACCAGTATGATGCCCAGGAACCATCCCGGCCGCTGCAGGAACAGGATGGGCGTGTCCATGCCGGCCAGCTCCGCCAGCAGGTTCATCGGTCCCTGTGCCGAGGTGAGCGGCCTGATCAGGCTGGCCACCACGACCCACGACAGAAAGTGCGGCAGGTAGCTGATGGTCTGCACCACGCGCTTGAACCGCATGTTCACGATCTCGTTGAGCAGCAGCGCGAACAGGATGGGCGTGAAGAAGGCGATGCCCATGCGCAGAACGACGTTGATGAACACGGTATTGCGCAGCACGCGGAAGAAGTCCGGAGCGGTGAACAGCCGCTCGAAATACGTCCACCCGGCCCACGGACTGCCGAACAATCCGCCCGAGACAGTGAATTTCTTCCAGGCCAGCACGAGTCCGGCCATCGGCACGTAACGGAACACGAAGAACAGGACTATCGCCAGCACCAGGAGGAGATAACGCTCCTTGTACTTCAGAAAGGTGGCAACGAATCCCCGTTTGCCGAGCGCGTACCCGGCCACCGGAGATGTGCCGGTCTCCGACATGTCCCGCCCATGCTTCGGCATCTGCCGATCGCTGTCAAGGAACCGGCGAGGATTCTCATCCGCCGCCTGCCATCACGCCTGACGGCCGCCGGCCCCTCTGCCCGGTGCGAGGACGAGAAGGCACGAGGGACCGCTCTCCTTGCCAGGCGCCGCCGGACCTGACAGACTCGCACGCCGTGGCTCAACCGGCCCTGCCTTCCGCTACGTGCCGATGGCGGGGATCGTGCCGGCGTGGAAGCAGTTCAACGTCACCCTGGGCCTGTTCGGCAGCCCCTGGGCCGGCTGGAAGTACTTCGAGCGGCTGCTGGACGCTCCCGACTTCTTCCGCGCGCTGCGCAACACGCTGTTCATCAACGGCATCGCCGCCTCGTGGGACGGCTACGTGCAGGACATGATGGACGCCGGCCTGGCGCAGCTCCTGGAGTCGCTGGCCAACAAGGGCATGTAAGGGCCGACCCCTTGCCCGAGCCGGCCGAAGCGCTGAACCGCCGGGAGGCTGTCGGCCTGCCGGCAACCTCCCGGACCGGTCCGGATGGGCGAGAAGCGCCGCCCGAGGCGGCGCTTCTCGGGCGCTACGAGCGCCAGGGCTACGTCACCGTGCCCGGCGCCGTGTCCGAGGCGGTGCTCCGGCCGGCAACCGGGTTGCTGGAACGGGCAGTCGGCGATCTGGCCGAGCGCCTGCATGGCGAAGGCAAGGTCGCCGACACTTGCCACGACCGCCCGTTCCTGACGCGGCTCGCCGACCTGGATCCGACCGGCCGGCTCGACCTGCCGGTCGCCTGGGGCGGGCTCGCCAGAACCGAGGAGTTCTTCCGCATCGCCACGTGCCCGGCGCTGCTGGACGTGCTGGAAGCCCTCCTCGGCCCGGAGATTACCTATCTATGGAGCTTCCAGATCCGCTGCAAGCTGCCGGAGGCGTTCGCCGGCAACCGGCTGCGCCGCCTCCACTGGCACCAGGACGCGCAGTACTTCAACAGCGCCACGCGCGTCCCCACGCACCGGCTGCACATCGTCACCGCGTGGGTGCCGCTGGTCGACGTGGACGAGGAGAACGGCTGCCTGTGGGTGATCCCGGGCAGCCACCGCTGGGGCCTGCAGGACGGCGCGCGGGATGAGGACGGCAACATGCGCAGCGCCCGCGAGGTGATCGAGCGCGGCACGCCGGTGCCGCTGGTGCTGCGCCGCGGCGACCTGGCGGTGTTCTCCAACCTCACCTACCACTGCAGCGAGTTGAACCGCACCCGCACGGTGCGCTGGAACGTGGACCTGCGCTATATGCCCACGCCGGGGCCGAACGGCGCCGAGGACACCGACGGGCTGGCCCGCGACTACGTGCGGGAGTTCGGCGAGACCGAAGGCCGGCTGCCGCCGTTCCCGGTGCGGAGCGCCGCCCCGGGCGTGGCTCCAGCATCATGGAGCGACCACGTCGCCCGCTATCAACGAGGAAAGATGGATCCATGACCGAATCAGCTCTTCCGATCCCGCTGATCGACCTGTCCGGCGAGTCCGAGCGGCACGTGATTGTCGCCGCCGGCACCGAGGAGACCTACTACTGCAGTCCCACGGCCGTGCTCATGCCGGACGGCAGGACCATCTTCTGCGCGTTCAGCTACGAGCACGGCGGCCGCTGCGGGCCGTTGAAGAAGAGCACCGACGGCGGCCTGACCTGGAGCGGGCTGCTGCCGGTGCCGGACAACTGGGGCACGGTCCAGAACTGCCCCGCCATATACCGGCTCACCGATCCGCAGGGGACGGCCCGCCTGCTGGTGTTCGCCGGGCGCGCCGGCACGCAGCTCCGCGCCGGGCCGGAGAACACCATGCACCAGGCGCACTCCGACGACGGCGGCCGCACCTGGACGCCGATGGCCTCCAACGGCCTGGAGTGCGTGATGCCGTTCTGCTCCATCCTCCCGATCGACGGCGGCGCGCGCCTGCTGGGAATCACCAACATCCGCCGCGACGAGGACCCGAACAACCGCAAGCCGATGACGCCGAGCGGCCACGTCGGCAACCGCATCGCGCAGAGCATCTCCGAGGACGGCGGACTGACCTGGAGCCGCTGGCGGATCACCCTGGACTGTCCGCCGCGCATCCCCGGCGAGCCGGAGCTGATCCGCTCGCCCGACGGTCGCCAGCTCCTCTGCCTGCTGCGCGACAACACCGGCCGCTGGGAGTACACCAGCCGCTCGCTGTTCATCACTTCCGACGACGAAGGCGAGACCTGGTCGGAGCCGCGCGAGCTGCCGCTGGGACTCACCGGCGACCGCCACCGGCACCGGGTCTCCCGCGACGGCCGCCTGCTGGTGACCATGCGCAACACCGCGCCCGGCTGCCCGGAGCGCGGCGATCTGTCGCTTTGGGTCGGCACCTACGACGACATCCTGACCGGGCGCGAAGGGCAGTACCGCGTGCGCCTGCTGACCAGCCACGCCGGCTTCGACGGCTCCTACTCCTCGATCGAACTGCTGCCCGACGACACCTTCATGGTCGCCACCTACGTCAAGTACCGGCCCGGGCCTGAGCGGCAGTCGATCGTCAGCGTGCGCTTCAAGCTGCCCGAGCTCGACGCCCTGCTGTAGGAGCGGCCTCCCTACCCGTCCCGCACCGTCAGCGTGGCGGTGAGCAGGTCGTGCTCGGCGTCGCGGCCGATGATCACCGTGAAGTCCCCCGGCTCGACGATCCATTCGCCGTCGGGGCCGTGGAAGGACAGCTCGTGAGGGCCGAGCCGCATGCGCGCCGTGCCGGTCTGGCCCGGGTCCAGGCGGAGGCGCTGGAAGCCGCGCAGCAGCCGGTACGGCCGCGCGACCGAGCTCACCTCGTCGCGGATGTAAAGCTGCACGACTTCGTCGCCGGCGACCTCGCCGGCATTGGTGACGTCCACGGACACCGTCGCCGTCCCGTCGGGGGCGATGACCGCCGGCTCGACCTGCAGGTTCGCGTACTCGAAGCGGGTGTAGCTCAGCCCATAGCCGAACGGATAGCGCGGCCCGGTCGGCAGGTCGACGTAGGGGTGCCGGCCCGCGCGGATCCAGCGGTAGTAGTGCACGGGGACCTGGCCCACGTGGCGCGGCACCGACACGGTGACCCGTCCGCCCGGGTTGTGGAGGCCGTAGAGCACCTCGGCCACCGCCGTGCCGCCCGCCTCGCCGGGGTAGCCGGCGTCGACGATCGCGGCGGCGTGCTCGGCGATCCACTCGATGGTCAGGGTGCGGCCATGCACGAGCACCACTACCAGCGGCACCCCGGTCTCATGCAGCGCTTCCAGCAACTCCTGCTGCAGGCCCAGCAGGTCGAGCGTCGCGCGGTCGGAGCTCTCCCCGCAGTCGGACTCCGAGGTGCGGCGGCCGCTCCACACCCCGTCCTCCTGCACGTGCTCGGCCGCGCTGGAGCCGCCCACGACCGCGACCACCACGTCGGCGGCGCGCGCGGTCTCGACGGCCTCCGCCAGCCCCGACCGGTCGAGCGAGCGGATGCCGCAGCCGCGTGCGTAACGGACGCGCGTGCCGGACGGAGCCAACCGTTCGAGGCCCTGCAGGATGGTCGTTACCGTCTCTGGCGGGTGCGGAGGGCTGAGGTCGCCGAGCTGCACCATCTCGTCGTGGGCGTTGGGGCCTACCACGACGATGGTCCGCACCCCTTCGCCGAGCGGCAGCATGCCGCGGTCGTTCTTGAGCAGCACGATGCCGGCGCGCGCCGTCTCGTGCGCCAGTTCCAGGTGGGCGGGGGTGCGCGACGCCGACGCCGCAAGGGAGCGGTCGACCGACGGATCGTCGAACAGCCCGAGCCGGAACTTGACGCGGAGCACGCGGCGCACGGCCCGGTCGATGTCCTCCTGCTCGATGAGCCCGGCGTCGAGCGCCTCCGGCAGCACGCTGTACATCGCCGTGCTCCCGTCGCCGTCGTCCCGTTCGTCCATGACGCCGTCGGGCGAGGCCTGGTCGGTGCCGGCGCGCAGCGCCAGGGCCGCGGCCTGGATCCGGTCGCCGGCAACCCGGCACTGGATGATGAAGCGCACCGCCCAGGAGTCGGTCATGGTGAAGCCGTCGAACCCCCACCGCTCGCGCAGCAGCTCGGTGAGCAGGTGGCGGCTGGCCGCCGCCGGCACCCGGTCGTAGGTGGCGAACTCGACCATGATCGCCTGCGCGCCGGCGCGCACGGCTTCGCGCCACGGCCACAGCGACACCTCCTCCATGTCGTGAGCGCCACGGCTGGTGTCGGAGAAGTCCAGTCCGCCGTCGAAGTCGCCGGCACCCGGGTAGCAGCGCAGCAGCGCCGCCATGGTGCGGTCGGAGCGCAGGTCGTCGCCCTGCAGGCCGCGGACGAAATGAACGCCGCCCAGCTCGCCGACCAGGTAGGGGTCCTCGCCGTAGTTCTCCTCGCTGCGGCCCAGGCGCGGATCGCGGATCACGTCCAGGTCGGGCGCGAAGTTCAAGGTCTCGCCCCGGCTGCGCGACTCGGCGGCGATGGCAGCGGCGACGCGTCGGTTCAGGTCGCGGTCCCAGGTGCAGCCCATGTTGCGCACCGCCGGGAAGATGGTGGCCTGCATGCCCTCGTGACAGCGGCTGTTGTCGTTGCCGATCGTCACCGGGATGCCGAGCCGCGTGTGCTCGCGCACGAAGCGGTGTATCTGGTTGACCAAGTCGGCGCATTCCTCCGGGCTGAGCGCGGCCTCCGGATCGATGCCGATGAACGGGTCGGCGCGCAGCAGCAGGCCGATGTTGCCCACCGGCGGGTCGGAAAGCAGCCCGATCAGGCTGTCGCCCATCTCCACGCCGCGCTCGGTCCGCCGGTAGAGCTTGTCCGGGCGTCCGATGTCGGCGCGAAGCTGCATCACCTTCTCTTCCAGCGTCATGCGCTGCAGGAGGTCCGAAACCCGCTCCTCGACGGGACGCGCCGCATCCCGATACGGCGCGGATTGCAATTCATCCATGCGGCGATCATAAAACGATCACGGCGCGTGGATCGCGCGACGAAGGAGGACACCGATGAAGCTGCTGTTCATGGATCGCGAGGACGTCTTCAACACCTGGGGGCACCTCCGGTTCCGCGGGGCGGTGCTGGAACGGGTGGCGGAGCTGGAGCCCGACCCGGCGGTGAGCCCGGACTTCACCGTGCGCTGCTGCGTGCGGCAGGACGACGGCTCCTACGTCGTCTACGCCTGCGACGGCGGCCGCGACCACAAGCCGTGGCAGATCTACCGCTACCACACCGAGGACGGCATACACCTAAGAGCGAAGGAGCAGGTGTACCAGAGCGAGCCGGGACGCTGGTCGCAGACGACCACCCTGAACTACAGCCCGGAGCAGGATCTGTTCCTCTGCCTGAAGAACATGAAGGAGGACGACGGCGGCAGCACCTACGCCTACCTGAGCCGCGACGGCGAGCGCTGGGACCCCTGCCCGGCCAATCCCGTCTACATCGAAGGCGACCGCTGGGGCTGCGTCTGGAGCTCGGCCGTTCAGCGGTTCATCACCTACAACAAGGGCATCCAGCGTTACGCGGGCAAGCTGACCCCGGAGCTCCTCTACGGCGGGGTCGGCCTGTCCGAACGGTGGGATGCGCGCCGCGTGGTCACCATTCGCACCAGCCGCGACGGGTGCCGCTGGGAGCCGGACGATCCCGACTGGTCACGCCGCGGCACGCAGGTGGTCGACGGGGTCAAGCGGTTCGGCGGCCCGATGGTGCCGCCCGAGTACCAGATCACCCCCGACGACCAGGATCCGCCCGACCTGGAGTTCTATGCCGGCTACGTCTTCGAGTACGAGGGGCGCTACTTCATGAACATGTTGAACTACGCCCCCAGCCTGCTGCCGGCGGGCTCGCCCGGCGTCGCCCCCGGCGGCCACGGTCCGAACATCGACTCCGAGTGGTGGATCAGCCGCGACGGGCTGCGCTGGGAGCGTCCGTTCCGCGAGACCAACACGATCACCGACCGCGTGGCCTTCATCCAGCACAACCCGATGGTCGTGGACGGCCGGTTGCTGTTCCACCAGCGGGACCTGGGACGCGTCACCGGCGAGGGGACGGTGCTGCGCCAGGCCCACGACGTCCTGGGCACGCCGCAGGACCGGCTGACGGGCGTGACCTCACGGTCGAACGCCGTGTTCGAGACCACGCGGTTCGCCATGCCCGGCGGCCCGCTCAAACTGAACGCGAAGATCCCCGGCGACGGCTACCCCAACGGCCGCATCCAGTCCTTCGTCATGGCCGAGCTGATCGACGACTGCGACCGCATCGTCCCGGGCTACGAGCGCCACCGCTGCCGGCTCCTGCCGCCACAGGATTCGCTGGCGATCGAGCTCGACTGGCAGGGCAGGAACGGCGCGGAGCTCGCCGGCCGCACGGTGCGCATCCGCTTCTTCCTGCGCGCTGCCGACCTGTTCGCCGTGACCGCCTGAGCGCGCCCTCGCCTTCAGGCGAGGGCCACTACTTGATGGCGCCGATGCGTATGCCCTTGACGAATAACCGCTGGATGAACGGATAGACCAGCAGGACGGGCACCATCGCGATGACGACCGCCGCGAACCGGACCCCCTGCACGTTCATCCGGTCGCGGTACTCGTACAGCAGGTCCTGCAGTTCCTCGCTCAGGGTCGCCTGCTGCACTAGCCTGATGAGGTACGCAGAGAAGGTGCGCAGCTCCTCGGTGAGCACGAAGTACATCGCGTCGAACCACGCCCCCCAGTGGCGCACGCCCGCGTACAAGGCGATCGCGGCGATGATGGGCGCGGACATCGGCATGTAGATGCGCAGGCAGATGAGCAGCGACCTGGCGCCGTCCATCCGCGCCGACTCCTCGATGGCGTCGTCGATGTCGTTGAACGCCGACATCAGGATGACCAGGAAGAAGAAGTCCCACGCCTGCGGCAGGATGTAGACGGCGAAGGTGTCCAGCAGCCCGAAGCGCTTGAGGTTCAGGAACTCCGGGATCAGCCCGCCACCGAAGAACAGCGGGATCGTGAAGATCGCCAGGTAGATCTTTCTGAGCTTCAGCGTGCGCTTGCGCAGCGCGAACGCGCAGGTCGCGTTCACGACGACCATCGCGGTGACGCCGGCCGCCACGCGCAGGATCGACACCATGAGCGAGTTGCGCAGCAACGGCTCCCGGAACGCGAACTCGAAGTTGACCAGCGACCAGCGCCGCGGCAGGTACAGGGAGACGCCGTAGTCGAGCATGCCGTTGAGCGAGTTGATGAGCACGAACCAGAACGGGTAGAAGACCAGCAGCGCGAACAGCGCGAATCCGGCGTACACGGCGACGTTGAAGGCCGCATCGACCGGCGACAGCGTACGCACGCGTGCGGACGGGACGCGTAACGACGCCACGTCAGAACAGCCCCTTGCCGGTCAGCCGCCAGCTCAGCCAGTTCGCCGACAGCAGCAGCAGCAGGTTGACCACGTTCTTCATCAGCCCGACGGCGGTCGCGAACGAGTGGCGGCCCTGGTCCAGGCCGATGCGGACGATGTACACGTCCAGGATCTGCGACATGGACCGGTTGCTTGGGGTTCCCAGCACGTACGACTGGTCGAACGACGCGCCCAGACCCGCCATGATCTGGCCGCACGCCAGGATGAACAGGATCATGAAGGTCCCCTTCAGCGCCGGCCAGGTGATGTTCAGCATCTTGACCAGCCGGCCGCCGCCGTCCACCTCGGCCGCCTCGTAGAGCTCGGCGTCGATCGAGGCGATCACCGCCAAGTAGATGATCGCGCTCCAGCCGACCTCCTTCCACAGGTGCGACAGCACGAACACCGGCCACACGTAGCCCGGCCGGTTCAGGACGTCGGTGGGCGACTCGATCGCACCGAGCGCGAACAGCACACGATTGAACGGCGCGTCGGGAGTGCGCAGGAAGAACGTGATCATGATGCCGCCCAGCACCACCCAGGAGATGAAGTGCGGCAGGTAGGAGATCGTCTGCGTGACCAGCTTGAACGGCCGGTTGCCGATCTCGTTGAGGAAGATGGCGAACAGGACCGGCGGAAAGGAGAGGAATACCAGCTTCAGCAGCGCGATCGCGACCGTGTTGCGGAGCACGATGGCCACGTTCGGGCTCTGAAAGAAGTCGATGAAGTGCTCGAACCCGCCGTCCCTGGCCCATGGGCTGCCGAGCACGCCCTTGAAGACGTTGAAGTGCTTGAAGGCGATCAGGATGCCGTACAGCGGCAGGTAGTTGAAGACGATCACCAGCAGCAGGCACGGCAGGATCATGAGGTGGACGTCGCGCTGCGCGTGGAACTGCCGCCACCACGCGGCGCGACGCGCGGAGGATGAGAGCGGGCCCGCGTCCAGCGCCGGCCCGCTCAGTCGATCGGAACCGTGGCGCTCGGAAATGGTCCGCTCAGCGATGGGCCGATCAGTAGTTGTACTTCTCGATCAGCGCATCGAAGTCGATCATGTGCTGGGTGTGGAGGTCGTTGAGGACCCCGACGCCCAGCTCCTCGATCCGCGCAAGCAGCGCCGCATAGTCGCCCGCCACGTCATCGGACTGCAGGACGATCCGGGTCGCGCCGTCGCCGAGCACCTCGCGGATCGCCGAGTAGATCTTCAGCTCCTCCGAGTCGGTCTCGTAGTTGACCGGGGCCGCCTCCGCCGACACCGACGTGTCCTGGAAGTTCTCCAGGGCCGGCTGTATGACGCTCAGCGCCTCCACCATCGACTGCTGCTCCTGCTGCCGCTTCACCATCGCCCAGAAGTCGTCACGGAACGCGCCGTGCCAGAGGTTGAAGTTGTACTTGAGGCCGGCCACGGTCCGGTCGGCCGCGTACTCCTCCCGGATCGCAGGCTTCATCGTCGGCCACCCGTCCACGAGGTCGTGGTGGACGCCCTCCTCGCCGAACTGCTGCAGCTTCTGGAAGTATTCGGACATCAGGTAGGCCACGTAGGCGGCCGCGCGCAGCGTGTTCTCCTTGTTCTTCGGCAGCGTCAGCCCCAGCCAGCCGACCGACACGCGGCCGGACGGATAGTTGCGGTACTTGGCCGGATCGGCCGAGAAGCGGGGGAGGAACGCGTAGCGCTCGCCGGGGTAGATCTCCTGCAGGCTGCGCGTGCGGCCCCCCACGTTGTCGGCGTCGTCCTCGCCCTCGATGAAGACCTCGCCGCGGTTCAGCAGCGCCAGCTTCTCCTGGCTCTCGGTGGTGGTCCAGATGATGGGGTTGAAGAGGCCCAGGCTCTCCATGTGGTTGAGATCCTGCAGCATGTCGACGAACGCATCGGTCTGGAAGAAGAAACGGTGCGGCTCCCCGGCCGTGTTGTAGTCCTCCGGGTTCCGCAGGTCGTAGAACGGGCGCCAGCGATCGATGTTGTGGGGAAGGTTCCAGCGGTTCTCCACGCCGGCGTTGCGCACGTCCATGACCGGATGCCGGAAGCGCTCCGGATGCATGTTCCGCGCCTGCACCGCCGCGTCGACCATGGCGTCCATGGAGTCGATCGGCGGCCTGCCCATCTGCTCGTAGACGGTGTCGTTGATCATCGTGCCGGACATGAACTTGACCACCCACGGGCTGTCCAGGTAGCGGTCGGGGATCGAGTAGAACGCGGAGATGTAGAGATCGTCACGGCCGTAGCGCAGCCGCTGGTTGAACCGCGTGTTGATGTTCATCTCGGTCATGACGTCGATCCCGTAGAGATCCTTGATCTCGTTCCAGGAGTAGATCACGTCGTTCTCGACCAGGATCTGCGTGGGCTGCGTGGCCTGCCGCAGCAGCATGATGTCCGGGTACTCGCCGGAGGCGATGAACAGGTTCAGCCCTTCGGGCCCCCAGCCGGCGCCGGGCCGCAGGTCGACGGTGACCCCGGTGTCCTCGCGCATCTTCTGGCGCAGCCAACTGTCCGGGTTGTTGGTCACCTCGGGAAAGGGCCAGCCGCCGTCCACCCAGATGTCGAGGGAGATAGGCTCGTCCTTGAACGCCTCCCAGGGTTTCTGGGGGTCGAAGTCGGCGGGCAAGGCGCCGGCTGCCTCCTCGGTCGGCGCGGCGACCAGCAGGGCCGGGACGGCCAGGGCCAGGGCAAATACGAGGGCGAGTGGCTTGTTCATCGCACTCCTCCGTTCGGAAACTCGGCTCCGGCGGTGCGTCGTCGCCGCGTAGCGTCGTCTGGATCGGAGTTGCGTGTCGTGGCGCAAGCGCACACGCCGGGAACCGAGCGGCATTGTCGGGTGGCCGCGGATGGCAGGTCAAGGCTCGGCCGGCGGCGGCGGTTGCGCAACGCCGTTCGGCGTCACATGATCTCGGGCGGTTCGACGAAGGACGGCAGAGGAGGTTTGGCATGCTGACAGCGCAGCAGATCGAGCGGTTCCACACCGACGGCTACCTGCTGGTGGAGGACGTGATTCCGCCGGAGCGTTATCTCGACCCGGTGATCCACGAGTACGAATGCGTGCTCGACAACCTGGCCGACGAGTTGTACCGCGACGGCGAGATCGACTCCACCTTCGCGGACCTGCCGTTCGACAAGCGGGTGACGCGGATCTACGCGAAGACCGGCCGCGCGCACGCCCAGTACTTCGACTTCTCGCTGCCGTTCAGCGACGTGACCGCCGAAACCCCGTTCTGGGCCGGCCAGGCGGTGCTCGACGCCCTGACGGCGGAGCCGGTCCTGGACGTGGTCGAGTCGTTGATCGGCCCGGAGATCTACTCCAACCCCGTGCAGCACGTGCGCATCAAGCCGCCGGAGCAGTACCTGCCGAAGAAGAACGGCAAGGCCGTGCTCGCCGCCACCGAATGGCACCAGGACAACGGCGTGGTCACCGAGGATGCGGACGAGACCGACATGCTCACCGTCTGGTTCAGCCTCACCGACACGCCGGTGGAGATGGGCTGCCTCAAGGTGGTGCCCGGCAGCCACCGCGACGGCCTGTTGACGCACTGTCTGAACCACCCCGGCCCGGGCGCGAGGAGCATCCCCGAGAAGCTGTTCGAGACGGAGAAGACCATTCCCCTGCCCACCAGGCGCGGCGACCTGATCTGCTTCCACAAGCAGACCGTGCACGGCTCGCTCGCCAACGTCAGCGAGGAGGTCCGGTGGAGCTTCGACCTGCGCTACAACCCGATCGGCCAGCACACCGGCCGCGAGGCGTTTCCCGGCTTCGTCGCGCGCAGCCGCAAGGCCCCGCACCTGGAGCTGCGCGACGGCGATCAGTGGCGGGCGAGTTGGGAGCAGGCACGGTCGCGCATGGCCACCATCAACCAGGGCGGCCAGACCGACGTGCCGTTCGGGCGCTGGACCGAAGGCCACCCCGACTGCGCCTGAGCGCGCCGGAACGCCAAAGAAGCGCGCAGAACGGACCGGCTCGGCGACTACCTGTTTTACCAGGTATGGCCGACCGATGCCCTATCGGAGCATGAACTCGGCGATCCGCTCGCCGATCGCCATGGACGCGCAGTTGGTGTTGGCCCGCACGCAGTCGGGCATGATGGATGCATCCGCGATCCGAAGCCGGTCGACGCCGTACACGCGGCCTTCCTGGTCGACGACGCTGTCCGGGTCGCCGGCGGCTCCCATGCGGCAGGTCGACGAGACGTGGTGGCTGGTCGCCGTCGTGCGCAGCAGCCAGTCGTCCAGGGCCGCGTCGCTCGCCAGCTCGGCGGGCGTGGGGTGGATCACCTCGTCCACCAGCGGCCGGAAGCTCGGGTGCCGCAGCAGGTCGATCGCGATGCGGACCCCTTCCCGCATCCGCTCCCGGTCCACGGGCTCGCCGAGCAGGTTGTAGTCCAGCTCCGGGGGATCCTCGGCGCGCTGCGACCGCAGGCGCACGCTGCCGGCCGCGGCGGCCAGGTAAAGCGCGGGCACCAGGTGGAAGCCGATCGCCTCCGACCGCGAGCGCGGGAAGTATCCCTCCGTCTTGGCCCATCCGGTCGGCAGCAGGATCATGTCGTTGCGCAGCGGCGACCCCGCGGCCGTGTAGCGCAGCGCGGTCTGCAGCCGCGGCGCCGTGTCGTCGTGGCGGTAGGATTCCGGGGTGCGGGCGGTGACCGACACCTGCGGGTGGTCGCGGAGGTTTGCGCCGACCCCGCGCAGGTCGCAGGCGACCCGCACCCCGACTTGGCGCAGGTGGTCCGCGGGGCCGATGCCGGAGCGCAACAGCAGGTGCGGCGTGCCGATCGCGCCGGCGGCCAGCACGATCTCGTCGCCGTACACGGTCTGCAGGTCTCCCTCGCCTGCTCCCGGCCCCCGCAGCACGGCCCCTGTCGCCCGTCCGCGCTCGATCAGCACACGGTGCACCAGGCTGTCCGGCAGGATGGTCAGGTTGGGGCTGCCGCGGACCGGGTCAAGGTAGCCCATAGCGGCGCTCCAGCGGACGCCGCCGATGCTGTTGAACGGCAACGGGCCGAACCCGGTCGACTGCGGCGCGTTGTGGTCCGGGCAGGCGTCGTAGCCGGCATCGCGGCAGGCGTCGAGGAACGCCCGCTGCTCCGGGCGCAACTCCTCCTGCGGGAACCGGCGCACGGGGAGCGGCCCGTCGCTGCCGTGGTACGGGGCGCAGAAGTCGTGGTCGGTCTCGACGCGGCGCAGGCTGGGCAGCAGCTCGTCGAAGCTCCAGCCCGGACAACCCGCCTCCGCCCAGCCATCGTAGTCCTCCGGCACGCCGCGCAGGAAGATCAGCGCGTTGACGGCGCTCGAGCCGCCGACGATCCTGCCGCGCGGCACGAACATGTCCGGCTGGTGGCGGGTGGCGCGCGCCCGGTAGCCCCAGCCGAACCTCGTCTCGTATCCGAACGCCAGCGCCCAGGCGTCGCGATGGCGGCCCCAGCCGTAGCGGATCTCCTGCGGCAGGTTCCCGTCCGGGAAGTCGGGACCGGCCTCGATGAGCAGCAGCCGCCGCCGGTCGTCGCGGCTCAGCCGCGCGGCGAGCACCGACCCGGCCGCGCCGGCGCCGACGATGACGATGTCGTAGTGCGTTTCGCTCGCCCTTTGGGCGCTCATCCGGCCGGCGCCAAGTCCTCCTCGGTCAGGTGAAAGGCCTTCAGCACCGGCTGCGGTCCGCCGGTGTTGATGGTCCGGAAGTCGGCGCTGGAGTAGTCGGCCACGACGATGGTGCCATCGTCGGCCTGGGTCCAGTCGCTGTATCCCGAGTCGGAGGTGTAGTCGAGCACCACCACGCGGTCGCGCTCGAACTGATCGGGAAACCCGTTCGCGCTGTCCCAGGACCAGTCGATCGAGTAGTCGTCGGGGTTGTGCACGCGCGCGCTCGCGCTGCGCCAGCGGGAAGTCAGCGAGCCTCCGGAGCCGAAGCGGACCACGCGCTGCCGCAGGTCGGGGTCGTCGCTGGCCAGGGCGACCTGCCCGTCCACCAGCAGGCGGCAGGCGTCGGGGGTGCGCTCCAGGCGGTAGCGGTGGAAGCCGCCGGTGTCCAGCTCGCAGTGGCTGGCGCCGCGGCCCTCCCACGGGGTCGCGTCTTCCAGGGAGCCGGTCTCGTGCCGTTTCGTGGCGAACTGCACCAGCCGCACGCAGCCGTCCTCGACGCGCACGCCGAAGCCGGCCGACAGCAGCACGGCGCCGCCGCCGCGCTCCCGGCTCAGCTCGACCTCCAGCGAAACCTCGGCCTTCGAGGTCATGGCCGGGTACAGTGAGAACTCGACCTCGTGCTGCCGGCCGCTCTCGGTGCGGCACACCATCACGCCGTCCTCCAGCAGGCAGCGGTCGCGGTCCCAGATGAAGGAGGTCGGCTGGAAGCCGAGCTCCTCTCCCGGGTCCCACATGAACGCGCAGCTTGCCGGCGTGCCCCAGCGGTGGCGGTAGGTGCACAGCAGCTTGCCCGAGCGGAGCGCGCGCACCACGGTGCGCTGCCCGTAGATCGGTGACAGCTCTGCGGGCTGCCAGGTGCGGCCGCCGTCGTAGCTGCGCACGAAGCGGCTGGGCTGGCCCAGTTTGCCGCCGGAGAAGCCGATGCGGGTCACCGCCAGCAGGTGCCCGGGCTCGACCTCCACGGTACCGACCTCGGCGTCGCCGTGGTACGGAGCATCGGTCACCAGCCCGCCGGGTGCCCAGGTGCGGCCGCCGTCGGTGGAGATGACGGCCTGGTTGCGGTAGTAGATGTCGTTCCAGGGCTCGGGCGGATCCTCCATCGCGGCGAACCGCTCGGACTCGGTCCGCGTGTACAGCAGCGCTCCGTCGGCCAGCTCGGTGATGTAGCCGGGCTCGCCGCCGACGTCGTCGATCCGCACCGGATCGCTCCAGGTGGCCCCGTCGTCGTCGCTCCAGAACAGGTAGTTGGCCATGCCGCGCGGCGGGCGCTGCTGCCAGCGGGTCAGCATCGGCCAGTCGGCGCCGCTGGTGCGGCGCCCCTCGTCGCAGATGATCACCAGCCGCCCGTCGGACAGGCGGCTGAGCTGCGGGGCGACCCAGCAGGCGTGGTGCTCCCAGACGTTGCGGCGCGAGATGGAGCGGTGCTCGGACCACGTCCGGCCGCCGTCGCGGGAGCGGGCGGCCATGATGTGGGTGTAGACCGCGGTGTGCGAGTCGGACAGCCGGTAGGTGGCGACCAGGCCGTCGCCGGTGTTCTTGATGCCGGCGACCGAGTGGTACCAGCCGAGCGGGTTCGGGCAGGGCGGCAGATCGGCGGTCGTGGCGGTATTGTGGTCGGCGATGATGTATTTCTGCGATTCGGGGACGGTACGCATGAGGATGGTTGTAACGAGGCGGCCCGCGGCCGGCAACCGGCCCCCGGTGCAGAGGGTCGGGGCATGATCGATCGCTTCACGGTCGGCGGCGCCGAGTTCGCCATCGCACGGGAGCTGGGCTGCAACCTGTTCTCCTGGGTGGTGGACGGCCGCGACGTGTTCCATCGGCCCGGCGGCTTCCCGGAGCGGGGGCTCCCTTACGCCGGCGGCAATCCGCTGCTGTTCCCGGCGGTGGGCAGGACCTGGGACCGTTCGGTCGAGCCGCCGGCGGCTGACGGCTACCGGCTCGCCGGTCATGAGGCGCCGCTGTCGATGCCCATTCACGGGTTCCTGGACCGCTGCCGGATCGGCCCGCCGCAGGTCGACCGGTCGGCGGAGTACGTCACCCTGATCTATGCCGTCGAGGTCACCGATGCGTTGACGCGGGCGAGCTATCCGTGGCCGGTCGCGCTGCGCCTGGAGCTGTCCCTGACCGCCCGCCGCGTGGAGATCGAGCTGTGCGTGCGCAACCTGGGAGGCACGCCTGCGCCGTACGCGTTCGGCGCGCACCCGTACCTGGCGATCTCCGACCCCGGCCGCGACGGGGTGTCACTCGCCCTGCCCGCCTCCCGGGCCGTCGAGCTGGACCCCGAGATGCTGGTGCCTTCGGGGAGCACGCACGCGCTGGCCGAAGCGTTCCGCCTCGACCCGGAGGCGAGCTACGACAACGTGTTCACGGACCTGAGCGGCGCGGAGGCAGTGCTCACCGATCGCGGCGCCGGCCGGCGCATCGCGGTCGGCTACGACGGCTCGGTCACGCAGCTCGTGATCTACGCGCCGCGGGCGGCACGCTTCGTCTGCGTCGAGCCGTGGACCGCCGGACTGGACGGCTTCTCCCGCCTGGCCGACCCGTCCTGGCGCGACGCGCCGCCCCTCCCGCTGCTGCCCGCGGCCGCCGAAGCTCGAATCATCGTGAGCATCTCCGTGAGCGAGTGCTAGTCCCGTTCGAATTCCTCTTCGATCGCGGCGAGCACGCGGCGGTTCTCCTCGGCAAGGTCGGCCAAGACGCCGAATCCCGCCATCCACGGCGACTCGTCCTCCGAACCGCCCGCACGCGTGGCGCAGCGGCGAAGCTTCTCCTCCAGCGCTTCGGTGAACAGTTGCCTGAGAGTCACGCCACGGCCGGAAGCAACGACCCTCGCCGCTCGGAGCGCCTTGTCGGGGAGATCGATGGTCGTCTTCATGTAGGTTCCCGTGACATGTCTTGGGGAGTGCTCAACATACGGATGATGTGGTTGGCCAGATGCTCCGAGATCTCGCGATGTCGTGGCACCAGCTGAGGAACGCCGGTCTGCGGATTGCGGTACCAATCGTGCTTGGCGCCATGTCTCACGAGCACGCAGCCCTCGGCTTCGATCTTGCGAATCAGATCGCGCCGTTTCACGACACGACGAGTTCCTCCACCTTGCGAATACCTGACACGACGCCGGTGCTCAAGTCGTGATGGAGATCCCAAATCCTCGCCTAAGCGTGGCGACGGCGCCATGAGGGCTTGGGGCCAGGATT
>JAPPNY010000118.1 GCA_028818385.1 Spirochaetaceae bacterium | reverse complement strand
TATCGACTCATTCACAGGATCACCAGTCCTCTGTCAGCGTGGGATCGCCCTGCCGCCTTCCGAGCCGGCGTTGGCGTGAGCGGGCATCCCGCAGTACGGTAGGGACGTCCGCCATGGCCGGTTGCGGCGACCTCGTCGACCCCTTTCTCGGCACCGAAGCCGTCGACCTGCCGGAGCCGGAGGGCATCGCGGCCACCTGGTATTACCTGAAGGCGCAGGTCGCCAACAACCATCCCGGAGCCGCGCTGCCACTAGGCCCGGTGTCGGCGCTGCCCTATTCCGGCGCCTACCCCACCGGTTACGGGCGCTACGACATCAACAGCCACGGCACCCCGCCGCGCCTCTACGACCGGAAGTCCGCGTACGGCGTCACCCACGTCCATCACACCGGCACCGGCTACATCAACTACTTCTACAACCATCTGCTGGTGATCCCGTTCGCGGGCAGGCCGGTCTCCGTTCCTGAGGTGGACTTCGCCGGAGCCGCGCCCCATCCGCTCGTGCAGGAGCGCGCCCAGCCCGGCTGGTACGCGGGACGATTGGAGAACCTGGGGGTCGGGTTCGAGTTGACCGTGGCCCAGCACGCGGCGGCGCACTGGTATCGGTTCCCGGACGTGGGCATGCGCGGCTTTGCGGTGGACGTCACCAGCGGCGGACTGGCGCCGCCCCGCGCGCAGTGCCGCCCGCGGGAAGCGGCCGTGCGGATCGAAGGCGACGGCCTCGTCAGCGGAGCGTTCTCCTTCTTCGGCGTGCGCTGGTTCTTCGCACTGGTCGTGCGGGGTGCGACCGCGGCGGTCCTCTGGCACGGCGCGGGGGCGAGCGTCCGCGAGCGGCCGGGGGACCGTGCGCTCGCGCTCGACGCGGAGCGGTGCCGCCGGGAACGGGCCGGCGCGCTCTACCGCTCTGGAGCGGATACGGCCGAGCTGTACGTAGGACTGTCGCTCGATGGTCCGGCCACGGCCCGAAGTTACGCCGCGGCGGCGGCCGCCGCCGGTTTCGACGCCGTGCACGCCGAGGCGCGCGCGGTGTGGGACCGGCACCTGTCGCGGCTCCGCATCTCCACCGACTCCGAACCCGAACGGCGGATCTTCACCACCGCGCTCTACCGCTCCCTGCTCAAACCGGCGCGCAGCGAACACAGCAATTTCCTGTGGCGCGGCGGGCCCGCGCTCTACGCCGACTTCGCCACCATGTGGGACCAGTACAAGACGCAGCTCCCGCTGTTGTTCTCCCTCTGCCCCGAGCACGTCGGCGGGATCGTCGCCTCCCTGCGGGCGGTGACCGAGCGCACCGGCGACTTCCCGCCGGCGGTCCTGTTCGCCGACGACTTCGATCGGTTCTCCAACCAGAGCCGGCTGCTGGCGTTTGTCGTGCTGCGCGACGCCTTCGACCGCGCAGACCCGGCGCGGATGGGCGGCGTCGAGCGGGAACGGTGGTGCGGCCTGCTGCAGGCGATGGTGGCGGCGCTGCCGCGGGCGGCGGCCCGGGTGCGCCCGGAGGAGGAGACCAACGGCCACTCGCACCTGCTGGACATCGCCTGCGCCGCGCACTGCGCTTCGGGCATCGCCCGCGCCCTCGACCGCCCCGCCGATGCCGAGCAGGCGTCGCGCTTCCTTGATCTGTGGCGCGCCGCGTTCGACCCCGAGACCGGCATGATGCGCCCCGGGCAGTACTACGAGGCGGCGCACACCCACTACTCGTTCCGGCTGCTGCCCGCGATGGGCGAGCGCATTCGGCTGGCCGGCGGACGGGCGCAGTTCGTGCAGAAGCTGGACCGGTTCTTCGGCTACGGCGCGGCGCCGGTGGAGCAACTACGGGAGCCGCCGTGGGACGTGGCGCGTGGCCGCGGCATGGCCCTCGGCCGCTTCGACGGGGTGAACAACGAAGTGATGCTTGAGACCCCCTACGCCTATCACTACGCCGGCCGCCCCGACCGGACCGCCGAGATCGTGCGCGCGGTCATGCGTCACCACTTCGCCGACAGCCCCGGCGGCCTGCCCGGCAACGACGACTCCGGCGCCCTGTCCGCCTGGTATGTATGGAACGCTCTGGGCCTCTTCCCCGTGCCGGGCCAGGGCATCTTCCTGCTCGGCAGTCCGACGGTCGAGCGCGCCGAGCTGACCACCCCCGACGGACCGTTGACGGTCTCCACGGCCGCGGACGCCCCCGGCGCCATCTACCTGCAAGACGTGCGCCTCAACGGCCAGGCCCTGGACCGAGCCTGGCTGCGCTACGACGAGGTGCTCGGCGGCGGCCGCCTCGATCTGCGTCTCGGCTTCGATCCCGCCCGCTTCCGTCCCCCTATCCTGCCTCCAGGCAGTTGAGCCAAGGTCCCATCGTTCGCCGGATCGGCGTCGAACAGGACCGCCGGGAGCGAGCTCGCCTTCAGCCCTGCCGGGCCTTCCATGCGCGGTACTGGGCGAAGGTTTCCTCGTCCGGCGGGTAGTACTTGCCAGGGGAGAGGTTCTCCTCGTCAAGGCGGCGGCGGATCCACTCCTCCAGGTCGTCGCGCTCGATGGTCGCTTGGGCGATCTCGGGCGCGATCGAGCGCGGGATGACCACCACGCCGTCGTCGTCGGCGACCAGGTAGTCGCCGGGGCGGACCAGCACACCGTCGACGGACACCGCGTCGTTGGCGGTGTAGGGGTAGCCGAACTGCGTGCCCAGGGCCGCGGTCCTGCCCAGGCCCCAGAGCGACACGCCGTAGTCCCCGACCGTGTCCATGTCACGGATGCCGCCGTCGCAGATCAGACCGTCGGCGCCGCGCTGCTTGAGACGCAGGAACTTGATGTCGCCGCCGACCGACATGAGCGTCGAGCGCATCGCCTCCATGACGATCACGTCGCCGGGTCCGGCCTGCTCGAAGGCCACGTACTCCGCCGACTGCTCGCCGGGCGGCTTGTCGGCCACGCCGTCCGGGCGTGCGGGGACGAAGCGGACGGTCACCGCCCGCGCCACCAGCCGCGCGCCGGGGTTCATGCTCTTCAGGTTCGGCATGAAGGTGTAGCGCGCCGCGTAGCCGGCGTGGGCCAGCGTGTCGACCACGGCGGTCGAGTTGATCAGCCGGAGCGCGGCGCGAGTCTCCTCGTCCAGAACGTGGCCGGGCGTCGGCTGAACCAGCGTGTCCATCGGCTCAGTCCGGATTCTCCAGCGAATCGTAGAAGCGGATGATGTCGCCGCGGTGCTCGGATTCGTTGAACGCCATGCCGGCACGCGGGTGCTGGTTGAGCACGCCGGTCATCATGTACGGGTAGTCGAAGCCCCACTTGAGCTTCTCGCGCAGCGGCTCGATGTGGTGCTGGATGCAGTGCAGCGCCGGCCGCAGGCGGAACTTGGGATTGTGCAGGAAGCTGAGCAGCAACTCCATCGGGCAGTTGCCGGCCCCGCGTCCCAGGCCGGCCATGCTCGCGTCCAGCCGGTTGGCCCCCCGGACGGTGGCCTGGATGGTGTTGGCGAAGGCGAGTTGCCGGTTGTTGTGCGCGTGCATGCCGACCAGCTTGCCGCCCTCGTCGCAGTACGGCTGAAAGATCTTCATGTAGTCGTCGATGTGCTCCGTGTACAGCGCGCCGAAGCTGTCCACGATGCAGATCACCTCGACTTCGGAGCGGGCCACCAGCGCCAGCGCCTCGTGCAGCTCCCGGTCGTTCACGGTGGACAGCGCCATCAGGTTGAGGCTGGTCTCGTAGCCCTTGTCGTGGGCGTCCTTGATCATGTCCAG
>JAPPNY010000045.1 GCA_028818385.1 Spirochaetaceae bacterium | reverse complement strand
GGCGACGCCGCGCAGGCGGTCGACGCCGGCTTCCAGCGCAGCGTCCTCGAGGCGCGGGTCCGGCCGCGGCCAGTCCGCGACCGCCAGCAGCTCCGCGTCGGCCGGCTGCCAGCCGGCGATGCCGCGGCGCGGCGCCAGCTCGCGCAGGCGCGCCCACAGGGTCTCGCTGATGAACGGCACGAACGGGTGCAGCAGCCGCAGCGTGCCGTCCAGCACGGCCGCCACCGTCTGGCGGGCCGCATCGGCGTCCGCGGCGTCCGCATCGTCCGCGTCAGCGCCCGCCGCGTCCGCGGCGCCGGACAGCCTCGGCTTGATCAGCTCCAGGTACCAGTCGCACAGGTCGCCCCAGAAGAACTCGCGCACGGCGGCCAGCGCCGCCGACGGACGGTAGCGTGAGAGCTGCTCCTGCACGGCCGCGCAGGTGCGCGACAGGCGCGACAGGATCCAGCGGTCCTCGCTCTCGAGCTCGCCGAGCGCCAGCTCCCGGTGGCGGTAGCCGCGCAGGCTGATGAACGCGAAGCGGGCCGCGTTCCAGAGCTTGGTGCAGAAGGAGCGGCCGACGTCGAAGCGGTCGCTGATCAGGGTCGCCCCCGGCAGGTCGGGCATGGTGCCCAGCACGTCGAACTCCTTGCCGGTGTCCGGGCACAGGTAGGTGAAGATGGTCTGTCCGTGCTCGGCGGTGGCCAGCTCGATGGTCTTGCCCGTGAACGGCGACACGGCCTGCACCGGCAGGCGGATGTCCTGGCTGCCGGTCTGCAGCTCGCACATCACGTAGCGCAGCGCGTCGGCGCCGTAGCGCTCGATGATGTCGACCGGGTCGATGCCGTTGCCGGCCGACTTGCTCATCATCTCGCCCTTGCCGTCCAGGATGTTGGCGTGCACGAAGCAGTGCTCGAACGGCAGGTCGCCCAGGTTGTACATGCCGGCGATCACCATGCGCGCCACCCACAGGGTGATGATGTCGCGGCCGGTCACCAGGCAGGAGCCGGGGTAGTAGTAGCTCAGGCAGTTCTCGCCTCCGGCCGCGCCGAGCGGGGGCTGGCCGGGGTCGACCGGAGCGTCGCCGGGATCGGGCCATCCCAGGGTGCTGTGCGGCCACAGCGCGCTGGAGAACCAGGTGTCCAGCACGTCGGGGTCCTGCTCGAAGCCGAGCTCGGCCAGCTCCTCCGCCAGCTCGCGCTCCGCCTCCGCGTCGCGCAGGCAGAGGTCGATCTCCACCTCGGCCGACGCGGGCACCGCGGCCGCCTCGCCCACCGTGAGGGAGCCGCCCTCCCGGCCGATCGCGTCGGTCACCTCGCGGAGCTGCACCGCCACGTCCTCGCGGTCCTTGACGCGCTCGGCCAGGTCGAGCGCCTGCCGCAGCCGGCCGCCCGTGCAGCGCGCGGTCCAGATCGGGATCTGGTGTCCCCACCAGAGCTGCCGGCTGATGTTCCAGTCGCGCTTCTCGCCCAGCCAGTCCAGGTAGGTGCGCGCGTAGCGGTCGTCCGGGAAGAAGGCGAGCTTGCGCCCGGTCGGCGACCGCCAGCCGCCGGCCACCGCGTCGATCGCCACCTGCGCCAGCCCGGGGACGGTGGCCTCGTTGGCGGTGCCGCGCCCCACGGTGACGCCGCCGGGCACGTCGCCCATGCGCAGGTACCACTGCCGCGACAGGTAGGGCTCGATGGCGGTGCCGGAGCGGTCGGAGTGGCCGATCTCGACCCGGTGCGGCTCGATCCGGTCCAGCAGGCCGGAGCTCTGGAGGTCGGCCACCACGCGCGTGCGCGCCTCGGAGCGGTCCAGGCCGGCGTAGGGGCCGGCCGCGCCGTTGAGGGTGCCGTCCGGCTGCAGGATGTTGATCAGGCCGATGCGGTCCTGGTGGCGCTGCCACACCTCGTAGTCGTTGGGGTCGTGGCCGGGCGTGATCTTCACGCAGCCGGAGCCCACCTCGGGCTTGGCCCACTCGTCGGTGATCAGCGGGATCTCGCGGTCGAGCAGGGGCAGCCGGATCAGGCGGCCGGCCGCGGCCATCTCGGCCAGCCGGACCAGGCCGTCCAGGTGGGTCTGGCGGCGTTGGCGGAGCGCGGCGAGTTGCTCCTCCAGGGCCGGCCGCTCGCGTTGCGGGGCGCGGGCGGCGCGCTCGGCCAGGCGCTCGACGGCGCGGTCGAGCGCCGCGCGCGGGTCGGGGTGGCAGGCGACGGCGGTGTCGCCGAGCATGGTCTCCGGGCGGGTGGTGGCCACCACCACGTGGGTGGGCTCGCCCGGCTCGGGATCGATCACGGGGTAGCGCAGGTGCCAGTAGGCGCCGTCCACGGTGCGGTAGCCGATCTCGTCGTCGGAGACCGCGGTGCGCAGGGCGCAGTCCCAGTTGACCAGCCGCGTGCCGCGGAACACCAGCCCGTCGCGGAACAGCGCCAGGAAGGTGTGGCGCACGGCGCGCGAGCAGACCGCGTCCATGGTGAAGCGCTGCCGGTCCCAGTCGCAGGAGCAGCCCATCGCCCGCTGCTGCTCGACGATGCGCTGCTGGTAGCGGTCCTTCCACTCCCAGATGCGCCGCACCAGGGCGTCGCGGCCGATGTCGTGGCGGGTCTTGCCTTCCAGCTCCAGCAGGCGCCGCTCGATCACGGCCTGCGTGGCGATGCCGGCATGGTCGGTGCCGGCCATCCACAGCGTGTTGTCGCCCAGCATCCGGTGCCAGCGGATCAGCAGGTCCTGCATGACGTTGTCCATCGCGTGCCCCATGTGCAGGGCGCCGGTGACGTTGGGCAGCGGCATCATCACCACGTAGCGGCCGTCGCGGCCGTCGGGGGTCGCGCTGAACGCGCGCGCGGCCGTCCAGCGCTCGGTCGCCTCCCGCTCGGCCGTGGCGTGCTCGTAGCGGGTTGGCAGCGGCTCGTCCGCAAGCGGCGGTCGTCGTTCGGTTGTCGGGTCCATGTTTCGTGGCGCGTATACTAACCGCGGGCCGCGTCCATGGCATCGAAGAGCCGGCATCGAGTTCCCGGACCAGGAGCCGCCGGAATCGCACGGCCCGAAACGCGCGGCTTCGCCGCCGGAGTGGCGGTGCGCGCCGGCTGTCGTCCGGGATTGGCCCGCCGGTCCGTCGCTCCCTGCCGGCTCGGCGGCCGTGCGGAGTTCGGTGTGGGTTGCGGCTTCCGCTCCGGCGTCGAAGTCGCGCCGGCCGGCATCCGCGCGTCCTGCGTGGTCACCGCGTGATGGGGTTCCGGTGCGGCGTGGTCCTTCGCTGCCGAAGCGGACGTGGAGTCGCTCTCCATCGGCCGGTTGCGGGCGCGTGCCCGGCGCGGCGGGCGGCTCGGGTCGTGGCGGTCGAGCGCCTCCTGGCGGCGGCGGCCGCCGCGGCTTGCGCGATGCGGCCGACGAGCTGCCCGATCGTCATGCGCGGGTCCACGTGCGACAGCAGCCCGCGGAGTTGGTCCAGCCCCTGGTGGCAGTCGGCGTCGATGACGGCCTTCAGCTCGTAGCGTCCGTCGCCGAGCGGGCGCACGCGGTCGGCCGGCGGCGCCAGCTCCGGGTCCAGGTCGGCCAGCATGCGGCGGACCTGCCGCGCGCTCTTGCCGGACGCTTCCTCCACGAGCCGCTGCCTTCCCGCCGCATCGAGCACCAGCGGCGGGGCATCGGCCGCCGAATCGTCCAGCGCCGCGGCCCCCGACCGCGCCGAGCCCGCCGGCACGGCCGGCGCGGAAGCCGCCGCCGGATCATCGGCCGCCACCGCGTTCGCCGACGCTGAGCCCGCCGGCGTGGCC
>JAPPNY010000262.1 GCA_028818385.1 Spirochaetaceae bacterium | reverse complement strand
ACGGACAGCCGTCTGCAACCAAGGGAATCCCCGGAGTTTTGCAAGAGGCTCGAAGTACAGAGAATTGCTGCCCCACCCGGAAGAGGTCGCGTACCGCGTTTGCGTTCCGATGGTCAGCGCAACTCGGGGATCGCCCGTTGACTCCACCCCCCCGTCGAACGTGACGACCACTTCGACCGTCTCCCCCAGTTCGTAGGTGTCACCCCGCGCCGGGGAGGAGTCGAAGTGGATGGCCGCCACCCGCGGCGGAATGATGTCGCTGCTGCCGTCAACCTTCCTGTCCCGTTTCGGGCCGACCGCCGCGTGCGTCAGGTCAGCGTGGGTCGTGCCGTCGGTGGCCGTGATGGTTCCGCCGTTGAGCGCCAGCGCGTTGGCCGGGATGCTGATCCCGTCCTCATCCCGGTCCCCTTCCTGCACCACGTAGCTGAAGTCCACGTAGCGGTCGTCTCCCCAGCTCGTGGAGAGGGTCGCGTACCGGGTCTCGGCCCCGATGGTCAGCTCGACCTGGGGCCTTCCGGTCACTTTCACCACCTTGTCGAAGTGGACTCCCACCCGAATTGCCTCTCCCAGTTGATAGGTGTTACCCCTTGCGGGGGAGTCGCCGATGTAGATGTGTGTCACTCCCGGCGGCGATGCCAGGCTGCCGTCCACCTTGCGGTCGCCGTCGGCGGCTACCATCCCGTGCGCCAGATCCGCGGCGGTCGTGCCGTCAGCGGCTGTGATGGATCCGCCATTGAGGGCCAGCGCGTTGGCGGGAATGCTGATGCCGTCCTCGTCGCGATCCCCCTCTTGCACGGTGTAGGCAAAGCTCAAATGATGCCCGCCCCAGCCTCTGAAGGCCGCGTGCCGCGTCTCGGCCCCGACGGTCAGCGCCACCTCGGGATCGCCGGTTGCCGTCACCGCCCTATCGAACTCAACTTCCACTTCAACCGTCTCGCCCAGCTCGTACGTGCCACCCCGCGCTGGTGGGGAGTAGCCGAAGCGGATGGCCATCACCCGCGGTGGCGTGACATCGCTGCCGTTCACCTTGCCGGCTCCCTCGGGGGACACCGCCTCGTGCGTGAGATCTGCGGCGGTCGTGCCGTCGGGGGCCGTGATGGTTCCGCCGACGAGGGACAGCGCGTTGGCCGGGATGCCGATGCCGTCCTCGTCGCGATCCACCGCCTGGACGGTGTACTGGAAGAGCAGAGAGTGACTGCTCCATCCGTAGTGGGTCGCGTGCCGCGTCCTCGTTCCGATAGCCAGCGCTAGCCGCGGCTCACCAGTTGCCTTCACCGCTTTGTCGAACTCGACTTCCACCTCGATGGTCTCACCCAGTTGGTAGGTGTCACCTCGCGCTGGAGAGGACTCCAGGTAGATTCCCGTCACCCGCGGCGGCTCGACATCGCGGTTGCCGTCCACCTTCCTGTTGTGTTCGGCTGTTACCGCGTCGTGCGTCAGGTCGGCGTCGGTGGTGCCGTCCGGTCCCTTGACGGTTCCGCCAGCGAGGGCCAGCGCGTTGGCGGCGATGCTGATGCCGTCGTCGTCCCGGTCGCCCTCCTGCACCGTATAGCTGAAGTGGGCATGACGGCCGAACGAGCTGTCGTGGACGGCGTACCGAGTCTCGGCCCCGATGGTCAGTGCAACCTGGGGACTGCCGCTCACCGTCACCGCTTTGTCGAACTCCACCCAGACCTGGATCTCTTCCCCGAGTTCGTAGGTGTCATCCCCCGCTCGGGACGACATCACGTCGATGCGCTTCACCGCCGCCGGCGACACCAGGCCGCCGTCCACCTTCCTGTCGTGTTCGGCTGCTACCGCATCGTGCGTCAGGTCGGCGTCGGTGGTGCCGTCGGGGCCTTTGACGGTGCCGCCGGCGAGGGCCAGGGCGTTGGCGGCGATACTGATGCCGTCGTCGTCGCGGTCCGCTTCCTGCACGGTGTAGCTGAAGTACAGAGACGGGTGACTGTGGCCGCCCCATCCGTAGGCCGTCGCGTGCCGTGTCTCGGTTCCGATGGTCAGCGCCAACTGGACCCTGCCGGTTGCCGTCACCACTCGGTCGAACCGAGCGATCGCCGCAATCGTTTCTCCGAGTTCGTAGGTGTCATCCCTGGCCGGGGAGGACTCGATGGTGATACTTCTCACCGAGGGTGGCGAGAACAGGCTGCCGTTCACCTTGCTGCCGTGCTCGGCGGCTGCCGCCGCGTGCTTCAGATCGGCGTCGATGGTGCCGTCGTCGGCCGTGATGGTCCCGCTTTCGAGTGACAGAGCGTTGGCCGGGACGGCGATCCCGTTCTCGTCACGGTCCTCCTCGTGCACGTCGTAGGAGAAGTACAGGGACTGGCCATCCAATCGGGAAAAGGTCGCCTGTCGCGTGTGCGTCCCGATGGTCAGCGCCATCTGAGGACTGCCGGTTGCCGACACCGCGATGTCGAACTCGACTGCTACCTCGATGATCTCCCCGAGCTCGTAGGTATCGCCCCTCGCCGGGGAGGAGACGACGGTGATCGAGGAGACCGCGGGCGCCTCGTGTACGGGCTCAGCCCATGCTGCTGCGGCCGTGAACGCCAGCAGGGCTGTGAATGCCAGCAGGAAGAAAAGACCGGTCAGGTTGCGTGCGCCCCAGGCCTTGCTCATGCTGGATGCTACCGCGATCCTCCGCCGGCGGACATCCTCGACGGCTCTGGCGGATGAGTCAGAGTCGCATCTGCACCATGTCGGCGGTCTCCGGTTCGACCATGGAGTCATCCAGGTACACGTAGTGCTCGCCGCTTCGGTACGAGTATCCGGCATGCTCGCCTGAGGGACTCAGGGCGATCACGGCGATGTGCCCGGCCAGCGGATCGTCCAGGTCGCGGAGGTCGGCCAGCGCGGTGGTCATGGCGTCGGCGAGCGACATGCCGGTGCGCAGGTAGAGCACCACACTGCGGGTGGTCAGGGTCCTCAGCACGACCTCGCCGGTCCCGGTCGAGGCCGCGGCGCCCCAGCGGTTGTCCGCGTAGCCGCCCGCGCCGATGATCGGCGAGTCGCCGAGCCGGCCGGGGTACCCCCACGGGTAGCCGCTGGTGCTGACCGCGCTGGCCAGGTTGCCGTCGCGGTCCAGGGCCAGGAAGTTGACCGTGCCGTGCGGCTCCTTCGGACCGTGCGGCTCCTCTGCGCCCGGCGGGTCCCAGCCGCGCATGGAGTCCCGCGCGCCGCCCACCAGATCCAGCAGCCGGTCGCGGCCGGCGATGCCTTCGGGATCGACGTCGGGGTGGCGGTGCGCGAGCCCCTCCCGCCAGCGCGATGCGGCCTCCTCGGTCAGCAGGTCGTGCTCGTCCATGCCGATCTCGCGCGCGAAGCGCTCGGCCCCGTCCGCGACCAGGAGCACGTGTGGGCTGCGCTCCATGACGCGGCGCGCCAGGGTGATGGCGTGCAGGATGCCGCGCACCGAGCCGACGGCCCCCGCGCGCAGGGTGCGGCCGTCCATGATGCTGGCGTCCAGACGCACCTCACCCGCGATGTTCGGCAGGCCGCCCAGTCCGACGGTGTGGTCGCGCGCGTTCAGCTCGACTCGGCGCGTACCGGCCTCCACGGCGTCGAGCGCCGATCCGCCGTCGCGCAGGACCGCCATGGCATCCCGGATGCCGACCGCCCCGTTGGCGGTGCTCACGACCATCATCGGCCGGGGCACGGTACCATGGACCCTGGTTTATTCGCCGATCGGGGCGCGCACTTCTCGCATTGACAACGTAGATTACGTGTAACTATTCAGCCGGGGCGGACGGTTTGAGGCAGGTTGGGATCATGGGGCGA
>JAPPNY010000187.1 GCA_028818385.1 Spirochaetaceae bacterium | reverse complement strand
TACAGGCGCTCCCCGCTGGCTCCTTCTCTCAAACCGGGGATTGCCGGACAGGAACACACTAACGACCCCTATCTGCTCGTCGGAGTCATCGATTGCAGAGTCGGATGATCGGTAATACCGCAACATCGTCGCAGAAGAGTCAAATATCGGCGAACCCGATACCCATGCAGAAACGGTGAATCGCTGTCCTGCAACCACGGATATGGGATCAAACCCAGTTGGGCCGACGAGTGGAATGTACCGGTCGCGAGGTAAACTCAACGACGCAGATACGCTGAGGTTCGTACCGACTACCACGACGGGACGCCCCGTCGAGCAGTTGCTCGTGTTGGACTGGCCGGCTACATCATCCACACATGCTCCGTAGTAGACAGTACCGGGCGTCGATGGTGCGGTCAGGTCTATTCTGTGTGTACTTCTGCGGTACTGACCCAATGAAGGCACAGTATCGGTACCAACCTCATGATCGGAGCTGTGGATCATCTCATCGGGCGAGCGATAGTAACGTAACGTCGTCTCAGGAGAACGACCACGACGGTTCTGAACCGTGACCGAAAAGGTAAAGGACGACTCTGGAGCCAGAGGTCCCGCTACGGGAAGAGAATCGACAACCAAGTCGTACTCTGAAGACTTTGCCATCGTTTGGAACGACCACACGCGGCCTGTCGTCACTCCGGCGCCGTTTCTCGGATCAATCCGCCAGTAATAGATCCCGTCGTGGGTCAGGTCTCCCGGAGGGTCATATGTAGTCCCAGTCTGATTGCGTACATAGTCCGGCGGGTCGGACGTGTCAAAATACACGTCGTAACTCGTCGCGCCTCCGCCGTCCTCCCAGCTCACAATCACACGTACTGACACACCCTGTGCGCTCTGCCTTGGACTCCGGTTGGTCACTTGCTCCGGTGACGATACACTCTGCGTGTTTGAGGGATTCCCGTTGGCTACCTGCTCTGGCGGCTTGGCTCCAGCTTGTGGGTTCGGCGGGACGACGTCACACCCCGCGACGAGGGCACTGATAGTAACCGCCAGAATGGGAAGCACCAGAATACCGCGGAGGAACCGTCGACTGAGCACGAATTCTGTGAGTGAGCGACTGGGCGGCCGTAGTCCGCGATTCGGAGGCGAGATTGATACGCGATGGTCGTATTGGGCTTGTTCATATTGCCCGGCTCTTCAGGAATCCGTGTGGAAAAGTTGTCATCGCACGACTCCAACGGGGCGGCAAGGGCGGTCGAGAAGGAATCAGCTTGCATGACGGGGCTATCATATACTCGGGTAACCATCCAAATCCATGCATATATCGTGAATACTCCAAAGGTACACGTGTCTTTTTCGTGTCTGGGGGCTGAACTCCCAGCCCACGAAGGCTGGAATAGCAATAAACCGGCCCTGCTCATGGCCGACCGTCGCTGTGCCGCGGGCGCGCAAGTTGCCCGCAGCTTCGGTAGCCGCCTTGGAGCAACTGGTTATGGCTGATCGCCGGCATCGACGCGGGCGCCGTGACGCCGCGACGTCCGGGCCGCCTCACCCACACGAAACCCTGGAGACCACATTGCCTTTGGGCCTCCTACTCGCATCGGAGGCTACCCATGACTTCAGTGCGTGATGGCCCCCAGGCTGGCCGATGAGACCAGCCGCGCGTACTTGGCGAGCACGCCGCGCTGGTAGGGGATGGGCCGCTCGGCCGGCTTGATCTCGCGCAGCCGCGCCTCGATCTCCTGATCCGTCAGGTCCACGTCGATCGTGTTGGCGTCCAGGTCGAGGGTGATCTCATCGCCCTCCTGCACCGCGGCGATCGGTCCGCCGGCCTGCGCCTCGGGGGCGACGTGGCCGACGACGATGCCGTGGCTGCCGCCGGAGAAGCGGCCGTCGGTGATCAGCGCCACGTCCGCGATCAGCCCGGCGCCGGCGATAGCCGAGGTCGGCGCCAGCATCTCGCGCATGCCCGGGCCGCCGCGCGGCCCCTCGTAGCGGATCACCACCACGTCGCCGGCGACGATCGAGCCGTCCAGGATCGCGCGCAGGGCGCTTTCCTCCTCGTCGAACACCCGCGCCGGCCCGGTGTGGCGGCGCACGGTCACGCCCGAGCTCTTCAGCACCGCCCCCTCCGGGGCCAGGTTGCCCTTGATCACGCTGATCGGCCCGGTCGGCTTGACCGGCGCCGACAGCGGATACAGCACGTCCTGGCCTTCCAGCTCCACACTGACGTCGGCCAGGTTCTCGGCCACCGTGCAGCCGTTCACGGTCAGGCAGTCGCCGTGCAGGAGGCCGGCGTCGAGCAGCAGCTTCATCGCCGCCTGCACGCCGCCCACCCGGTCCAGGTCGCGCATCACGTAGCGGCCGGCCGGCTTGAGGTCGGCGATGGTCGGCGTGGTGTCGCAGAAGGCGTTGAACTCGTCGATCGACAGCGGCACCTCCGCCTCGTGCGCGAGCGCCAGCAGGTGCAGCACGGCGTTGGTCGAGCCGCCGAGCGCCATCACCACCCGGATCGCGTTCTCGAACGCGTCGTGGGTCATGATCTGCCGCGGCGTGCGTCCGGCGCGCACCGCGTCCATCAGCGCCCGGCCGGCGCGGTCCATCTCCGCCGCCTTGCGCTCGTCGACGGCGGGGATGGAGGCGTTGCCCGGCAGCGTCATGCCGATCGCCTCCATCGCGGACGCCATCGTGTTGGCCGTGTACATGCCGCCGCAGGCGCCGGGGCCGGGGCAGGCCGTGCACTCGATGCCGTGGCGCTCCTCCTCGTCGATGCGGCCGGCGCTGAAGGCGCCCACCGACTCGAAGGCCGACACGATGTCCACGTCCCGCCCGCGGAAGTTGCCCGGCAGGATGGTGCCGCCGTAGACGAAGATGCTCGGCACGTCCAGGCGGGCCATGGGCATCACGGTGCCGGGGATGGTCTTGTCGCAGCCGGCCACGCCCAGGATGGCGTCGAGCTGGTGGCCGCGGGTGACCAGCTCGATCGTGTCGGCGATCGCCTCGCGGCTGACCAGCGAGCACTTCATGCCCTCGTGGCCCATCGCCTCGCCGTCGGTGACCACGAAGGTGTTGTAGCGCACCGGCACGCCGCCGGAGTCGCGCACGCCCGCGCGCGCCCGGTCGGCCAGGTCGTCCAGGTGCACGTTGCACGGCGTCACGTCGCTTCCGGCTGAGGCGATGCCGACGATCGGCTTGTCGAAGTCCTCGTCGGTGAAGCCGACGGCGCGCAGCATGGCCCGGTTCGGCGTGCGCTCCACGCCGGCGGTCATCGCGCGGCTGCGGATGTTCAGGTCGCTCATGCGCTCGTTCTCCATTGCAGGTAGGGGATCCGCGCCGCGGTGGCGCCGATCGCCTGGTCGCCGGCGAGCAGCGCCGCCGTCGAGTCCCAGGTGCCCGCGACCAGCGACCGGCGCGCCGCCTCCGGCATCTCGACCGGGTACGTGTCACCGCCGATCGTGATCGTCGACTGCTCCAGGTCGACCCGCACCGGCGTGTCGGGCGCCGCCTCGATGCGGTCCTGCCACTCGGCGACCAAGTCCGAGGTCAGCAGCGGCAGGCCCATCACCAGGCAGTTGCCGGCGAAGATCTCCGCAAAGGAGCCGCCGACGATGGCGCGGAGGCCGGAGCGGTAGAGCGCCTGCGGCGCGTGCTCCCGCGACGATCCGCAGCCGAAGTTGTCGTTCACGAACAGAACCTGCGCGCCGGCGTAGCGCGGGTCGTCGAACGGGTGCCCCTTGCGCGAGCCGTCGGCGGCGACCCGCTCGTCCTGGAATGCGTGCTCGCCCAGGCCGTCGAAGGTGACCGCCTTCAGGTAGCGCGCGGGGATGATGCGGTCGGTGTCGATGTCGTCGCCGCGTACCGGCACGCCGGTGCCGGCGACGGCGGTGATGCGGGCGTCGGTGCTCATCAGTTGGCCCCCAGCAGCTCGCGCACGTCGGTGACCCGGCCTGCGACCGCGGCCGCCGCCACCATGGCCGGGCTCATCAGCAGCGTGCGCCCGTCCGGCGACCCCTGCCGGCCGACGAAGTTGCGGTTCGACGAGGAGGCCGAGATCTGCGCCCCTTCCAGCTTGTCCGGGTTCATCGCCAGGCACATCGAGCAGCCGGCGCCGCGCCACTCGAACCCGGCCGCCTCGAACACCTCGCGCAGCCCCTCGGAGACAGCCTGATCGGCGATGCGGCGCGATCCGGGCACCACCAGCGCCTTGACCCCGGACGAGACGCGCCGGCCCTCCACCACCCGCGCCGCTTCGCGCAGGTCGGTCAGCCGGCTGTTCGTGCACGAGCCGATGAAGGCCACGTCGATCGGCGTGCCGGCCAGGGGCGCCCCCGGGCTCAGCTTCATGTGGCCGAGCGCCGCGGCCATCCCGTCGCGCAGCTCGTCCGACGCGCGCTCCGGGTCGGGAATCATGTCGGTGACCGCCGCGGACTGGCCGGGGTTGGTGCCCCAGGTGACCACCGGCTCGATGTCGGCGGCCTTGAGCACCACCTCGTCGTCGTAGGCGGTGTCCGGGTCCGACGCCATGCCGCGCCAGAACTCGACCGCCCGCTCCCAGCCGTCGCCGGCCGGCGCCTCGGAGCGCCCGCGCAGGAAGTCGAAGGTGGTCCGGTCCGGGTTGACGTAGCCGACGCGGGCGCCGCCCTCGATGCTCATGTTGCAGATCGACATGCGCCCTTCCATGTCCAGCGCGTCGATGGTGGAGCCTCCGTACTCGTAGGCGTAGCCGATGCCGCCCTTCACCCCCAGGGTGGCGATGATCGACAGGATCACGTCCTTGGCGTAGACGCCGGGGCCGAGGTCGCCCTCCACCGTGATGCGGCGCAGCTTCGGCTTGCGCATGGCCAGCGTCTGCGTGGCCAGCACGTCGCGCACCTGCGAGGTGCCGATGCCGAATGCGATCGCCCCGAACGCGCCGTGCGTGGAGGTGTGCGAGTCGCCGCAGGCGATCGTCATGCCCGGCTGGGTGAGGCCGAGCTGCGGGCCGATCACGTGCACGATGCCCTGCTCGGCGTGGCCGAGCCCGTAGTAGCGGATGCCGTGCTCGGCGACGTTGCGCTCCAGATGCTGCAGCATCTGCTCTGCCATCGGATCCGCGAACGGGCGCTGCACGTCGTCGGTCGGCACGATGTGGTCGACCGTGGCGACGGTGAGCTCCGGGTGGCGGACGGCGAGGCCGCGCTCGCGCAACATGGCAAATGCCTGCGGCGAGGTGACCTCGTGCACGAGGTGCAGCCCCACGAAGAGCTGGGTCTCACCGGACGGCAGCTCAGCCACGCGGTGCAGATCCCACACCTTGTCCAGAAGACTCTTTCCCATCAATGTGCTCCTTTGCTGCATGGCCCGTTTCCGCGCGAGGAGTCTGTCGGATTTGCCGCTTCAGCGGCAAGTCCGAAGGACTCGGAGCGGAAGGAGGGGCTGGGCCAAATCGTTCGCCGTCAGGCGACCGATTTGGGGCGGTCAATAACTCGGTTGGTCGGGGTCGATCTCCTCGACCCAGGCGTCGATGCCGCCGGCCAGGTTGACCACGTCGGAGAACCCTTCCGAGCGCATCAGCTCCACCGCCTTGGCACTGCGCCCGCCCATCTTGCAATGGACGACGTACGAGTCGCTCTGCGACAGCTCCGAGAGCCGGTCCGGCAACTCGCCGAGCGGGATGAGCTGCGCCTGCTCGATGCTGTTGATCTCGTGCTCGAACGGTTCCCTGACGTCGATCAGGACGGTCTCCGACCCGTTGTCCAGGCGGCGGGCCAACTCGTGCACGTCGATCTCCGGCACACCCTCTTCCTCGGCGCCGCCTGAGGGGATGCCGCAGAATTGCTCGTAGTCGATCAGCTCGGTTATCGTCGGCGAGTCGCCGCAGACCGGGCAGTCGGGGTTGCGGCGCAGGCGCAGCTCCCGGAACGACAGCTTGAGCGCGTCGAACAGCAGGTAGCGGCCACTGGCGACGTCGCCGACGCCGAGCAGCAGCTTGATCACCTCGTTGGCCTGCATGGCGCCGACGATGCCGGGCAGCACGCCGAACACGCCGCCTTCGGCGCAGGACGGGACCAGCCCCGGCGGCGGCGGCTCCGGGTACAGGCAGCGGTAGCAGGGCCCGCCGTCGTGGTTGAACACGGAGACCTGGCCCTCGAAGCGGAAGATGGATCCGTACACGTTGGGCTTGCCGGTGAGCACGCAGGCGTCGTTGACCAGGTAGCGGGTCGGGAAGTTGTCGGTGCCGTCGGCGACCACGTCGTAGTCGCGGAAGATCGACAGCGCGTTCTGGGACGAGAGTTGCTGGGGGATGCGATCGATCTGCACGTGCGGGTTGAGGTCGGCGAGGCGCTCGGCGGCGGCGTCGAGCTTGGCGACGCCCACGGTCGATTCGCCGTACAGGATCTGGCGCTGCAGGTTGGTGCGATCGACCACGTCGAACTCGACGATGCCGATGCGGCCCACCCCGGCGGCGGTCAGGTAGAGCGCCAACGGAGAGCCCAGGCCGCCGGCGCCGATGAGCAGCGCGGAGCTGTCCTTGAGCCGCTGCTGCCCCTCCTGGCCCACCTCCGGCATGATGATGTGGCGGCTGTAGCGCGCCAACTCGTCCGTACCGAGGGGTCCTGCGCCGCCCGCGATGGACGGCACGATGGAGATCTCGTCCCCGTCGGCGACCGGCGTCGCCTCTCCGTCACGGTCGCGGATGCTGTCGTCGTTGACGTAGACGTTGACGTAGCCGGGCACGGTGCCGTCCGCGTTCAGCAGGTGTTTCTTGAGGTCGGCGCTGAGCGCGGTGAGCTGGCCGAGCAGGTCGGCCACGTCGGTGGCGGCGTCGATGGTGACGGTCGGCCGGCCGTCCAGAAACTGCCGCAGCGGCGTCGGAATGTTGACGTTAATCGGCATGGATCAATCCCCGAGGACGCGTATCGGCTCGCGGCGAAAGGAACTGCCGTCGTCGTTCAGCACGAAGCAGCCCGTCTGGCCGCGGTATTCCGCCCTCTGTATAGAGATAATGATATACAAGAACAGCGGCATCGCATAGCTCAGGTCGGTGCCGGACGGCTCGGCCGGATGGTCGGGGTGCGAGTGGTAGAAGCCGAGCAGCTCCAGGCCGGCCCCGGTGGCGTGGCGCTCGCAGGCCAGGTAGTCGCGGTCGGAGACGTGGAAGCGGCGGCGCCGGTCCTCCTCGGAGTCGTTGTCGAGCGGCCTGACCTCGGTGATGACCGGTCCGGACGGCGGACGCGTGCCGAACAGTGCCCCGACGCACTCGTACGGATAAGCGCGCTCGCCGGCGCGCTCCATGTCACGCGAAAGGGTCTTCGAGATCGTCGTCATGTTGCCCCCAGAAGTCGTCGGCCAAGTACTTGAGCGAGTTGTCCGGGAACACCGTCACCACCACCGCGCCCGGGCCGGCCTCGCGCGCGGCGCGCAGGGCAGCCGCCAGGTTGGCGGCCGACGAGGGACTGAGCGGGAGGCCCAGGTAGCGCCCGGCCGCGACCGCCATGCGGTACGCCTCCGGCGTGGGGACCTCGATCGGGTCGGCGCAGATCTCGGCGTCGTAGATGGCCGGCACGTGCGCGACGGTGGGCATGTGCTTCCAGCCCTCCAGACCGTGCAGCGGCGTGTCGGGCTGCACGGCGATGCAGCGCACCCCCTTGCCCTGCAGGAAGCGGGAGGTGCCGATGAAGGTGCCCGAGGTGCCCAGCCCGGCGACGAAGTGGGTGACGCGCCGGCGGGTCTGCTCCCAGATCTCCGGGCCCGTGCCGCGGTAATGCGCCTGCCAGTTGGCGGCGTTGGCGTACTGGTCGGGGTAGTAGTAGCGCTCCGGTTCGGCCGCCACCCGCCGCCGCGCCTCCGCCTGCGCGCCGTCGGTCCCCTCCAGCGGGTCGGTGTAAGTGACCGCCGCGCCCAGGGTGGCCAGCAGCCGCTTGCGCTCGGGCGAGGCGTTGGCCGGCATGAGGATGTGCACGCCGAGCCGCAGCGCGGCGCCGATCGCGGCCAGGGCGATGCCGGTGTTGCCGCTGGTCGCCTCGATCAGGGTGCGGCCGGCCAACCGGTCGCAGGCGAGCGCCTGCTCGATCATTCCCTTGACCGCGCGGTCCTTCACCGAGCCGGTGGGGTTGTAGTACTCGAGCTTGGCGTACACCTCCACGCCCGGAATGCCGTGGCGGATGGGAGCCAGCGGCGTGTTTCCGATCAGAGCGAGGATTGCCTGACCGCCACTCAAGGGCCGGGACTCACAGGGCGAGCAGCACGTCCAGCTCGGCGATGCGGGCGCACAGCGTCTGCAGGAACCGCGCCGCCGGAGCGCCGTCGATCAGCCGGTGGTCGATCGTCAGCGACAGCGCGATCTGCTGCTGGACCTCCTGCTCCCCGATCGGCCGCCAGGTCACCGCGCCCACGCCCAGGATGGCGGCCTGCGGCGGATTCAGGATCGGCGTGAACGACTCCACGCCGAAGCTGCCCAGGTTGCTCACGGTGAAGGTGCCGCCGGACAGCTCCGCCGGCGTGATCGACCCTTCGCGGCAGCGCTCGGCCAAGTCTGCGGCGCTGGCCGACAGCTCGCGGACCCGCAGGCCGGCGGCGTCGCGGATCACCGGCACCATCAACACGCGCGGCGTGTCGACCGCAAACGCCAGGTGGACGGCGGCCGAGCGTACGATCTCCAACCCGCCTTCGCCGTCGCGGCAGGTCGCATTGAGCTCCGGGTGCTCGGTCAGGGTCCTGGCCACCGCGAACAGCAGCAGGTCGTTGAGGGTCACGTCGCTCATCTCGAACTGCGGATCGGCGGTCTTGAAGGCGGCGCGGAGCTGCAGGAGCCGCGTGGCGTCCGCGTAGGAGGTCATGGTGAGCTGCGCCGTGTCGCGCAGCGAGGCGTGCATGCGCTCGGCGACCAGGCGGCGGGCGCCGCGCACCGGGATCACCTGCTCGGCAACAGCATGATCGGCCGCGGACGGGGCAGGAGCCGGGACGGGAGGTTGCGCCGGAGCGGCAGCCGGTGCCGCGGCGCCGGCTGCCAGCACATCGCGCTCGATGATGCGGCCGCCGGGGCCGGTGCCGGTCAGGCCGGTCAGCGTCACCGACAACTCGGCGGCCCGCTTGCGCGCCCGTGGCGAGACCGCCAGGCGCCGCGGCGCGTCCGCCGCCGCGGGAGCAGCGGGAGTGGGCGCCGGAGCGGTGGGTGCCGCGGGGGCGCCTGGTTCGGCCGGTGCCGGCGGGGCTGCGTCAGCCGGCTCGGTGTCCGTTTCGGCCACGCCGGCCTCCGTGCTCCCGATCTCTTCGGCCGTGCCGACCATCGCGATCGGTCCGTCCTCCGGGATCTCCTCCCCGACGTCGAACAGCTTCGCGACCAGCACGCCGTCGGCTTGCGATTCGATCTCGACCGTGGCCTTGTCGGTCTCCACCTCGCAGATCGTCTCTCCGGCGCTCACCGGATCACCGATCTCCCTGGTCCAGGCGATGATGGTGCGGGTCTCGCCGGGCTGCGCCAGCGGCGGGCGAACCGGGACGGCCATCAGGCGCGCTCCAGTGAGCCCTTGCTGAACGCAAGGTCGATCGCCAGGATCGCCGCGTCCGCATGGGAGTCGAGGTCGCCGGTGATCTCCTCGATGCCGGCGATCAGCCGGTCGAACTCGCCCGCCGGCACGACGGCCATGATGGTCCTGCTCATATCGCTCTTCTCGCCAAGGAAATTCAGGAAGTCGCCGAAGATCGGCACGCTGGTAAGGTGCCCGCGGATGCCCTTGGTGTCGAACACCGCGGCGCCGCGGATGCCGCGCTCCAGGAACAGCGTGACGATGTCATCGAAGTAGCGCTGCTCGTATACCACCACGAACAGCAACCGGTCGCCAATGCGTGAGGTGCCGGCGGCAGCGCGCGCCACGGCCGGTTCCAGGTGCGCCGCGAACGCGTCGGCGAGTTGCTGGCGCGTCGGCGCGGCCAGCAGCTCCTCATGCAGCCGCCGGCTGAGGCCGGTCCGGGAGATCTGCGCCAGGAGCTGCAGGTACTGCTGCGGATCCTCGTCCGGTCCGACCAGCACGAAGAACAGCCGCGTGCGCTTGCCGTCGACGCTGTCGTAGTCGATGCCGCGCTTGGACACGGCGATGCCGAACACGAACTGAGACACCTGCGGCAGCCGCGCATGCGGCATGGCGACGCCGTCCTCGAACCCGGTCGACCCCGCCTCCTCGCGCTCCACCAGCGCCCGGTGCAGCTCGTCCGCGGTGACTCCCTCCAGGCCGGCGCTGATCAGCTCCGCCAGCTCGCGCACGCACTGCTCCTTGGCGGTCGCGCTGAGCGCCACGGTGCAGGCGCGCGCGTCGATGATCTCGCGTAGCTCCACGATCTACCTCTCCTCCATCGTTACCACTCCTAGCGCTGCGCTGCAACGCCGCGGGTCACGCCGTAGCGCGAGATCAACGGGCCGATCAGCTCGTTGATGAACACGCTCAGGAGCACGATGTTGACCAACTGCGTCACCAGGCGCTGAATATCCTCCGCAGCCGTCGCCACCACGCTCGCGCCCTGCAGGAACAGTGCCAGACCGATCGCCACGCCCGCCTGCGGAAACAGGCAGAAGCCAAGGTAGCGGCGCACACCGGCCGGCGCGCTCATCACGCGCGCGCCGAGGTACGACCCTACCATCTTGCCGGCGAAGCGGGCCGCCAGGTAGACGAAGCCGTAGCCGACGATGATCAGCTCCATGAACACCGAGAGTTGCAGCTCGGCGCCGGCCAGGATGAAGAACAGGGCGAAGATCGGCGGCGTCACCGGTTCCAGCACCATGAAGAGCTGCCGGTTGGACGGGCTCAGATTGATCAGCACCGCCCCGAACATCATGTTCGCGAGCAGCGGCGACAGGTGCAGGGCGAGGGCGCCGGCGGTGACGATGAACACCACCGCCACGGTGATCACCATGCGGGCGCCGTCGGACGCCGCGCTGCGGGCGATCGCGTGCAGGATCACGGCGCCCACGGCGCCGAGCAGCACCGAGAGCCCGATCTCCGACCCGGCCTCCGCGGCGGCGTGCAGGACGCCGCCGGGGTCCGCTCCGGCCGCGCCCAGGAGCGGGGTGACCAGCGCCAGGATGAGGCTGAACAGCAGGACGGCGATGGCGTCGTCGAAGGCGACGACGCCGTACAGGTAGTCCACGAACTCGCCGTGCACCTTCAGCTCGCGGACGATGACGACCGTCGCCGCCGGCGCCGTGGCCGCCGCGATACCGCCCAGCAGCAGGGCGAACCAGGACTCCAGCCCGAGCAACCTGAGCACGGTGCTGACCACCAGGAACGCCAGGAACGCCTCCAGCACGGTGATCACCAGGATCTTGGCGCCGGACCGGCGCAGCTTGGGAAGCTGAAACTCGCCGCCGATCGTGATGGCGATGAAGGCCAGCGCCACCTCCGTGACCGGCTGCAGCCGCGCGGTCGCATGGTGGGTGACAAGACCCGTGACCGAGTCTCCCAGCGCAAGCCCGGCAACGATGTAGCCGGTGATGGCCGGCAACCCGATGAGGCCGGCCAGCCGGCCGGCGAAGTAGCCGCACAGCAGGAGCATGCCCAGGCTGAGGACCGGGCTGGCGTCGGCGACGGCCGCGACTCGCTCGACCGCCGTTGCGAGCCACTGCACGGCTCAGAGCGTAGGTTCCGCCGGCAGCGTCGTCAATTCGACCGGGCAGTCTGGCATGCCGGCCGGCGGCGGTGTAGCCTGCCTGCGCCGTGATGAAGCCGATGTCCGTTCTGCGCGCCGCGCTGATCGTGCTCGGGGGCGCGCTGGTCCTGACCGGCTGCTTCCCGCGCTTTCCCAACCCCCAGACCGCTGCCCAGCAGCAGCCGGCGTCGACCGACCCCTCGTTCTCCCCTGACGGATCAAAGATCCTGTTCGCCGCCAATCATGACGGCGACCTGGAGATCTACGTGGTCAACGCCGACGGCACCGGCATGAAGGCCCTGACCGACAACGACAAGCAGGACTTCTTCCCGAACTGGTCGCCGGACGGCTCCATGATCGTGTTCAGCTCGGACCGCGACGGCGCGATCCAGCTCTACCTGATGGACGCCGACGGCGGCAACCAGCGGCGGCTCGTCATCGAAGGACAGCCCTGAGCCGGTCCGGCCCCGGCGAAGTCCGCCGCGGATCCGTATTCGCGGCGAATCCGGCTATCCGCCGCGGCTCTTGCCCCTGCCCCAGCCGTCGGCCGACATGCGGTCCGGGCCGTTCATGGCCACCACCAGCGTGGCGATCATCACCCCGAAATCCCGGATCGCGATCGCCGGCAACCCCAGCGTGTAGAGGGTGACGACGATCACGGCAAGCTGCACGGCCAGCAGCAGCGCCGCCGCCCGTGTGAACAGGCCGACGATCAACGCGCTGCCGAGCGCCACCTCGACAGCGCCGTGGATGACCGTGAACAGGAGGTCGAAGTCGATAATGCCGAGCTGCTCGCCGATCGCGTAGACGAACTCGGGCAGGTAGGCCGCGCCGAAGTCCGGGTCGCGGAGCTGGGTGACGCCGAACCACAGGAACACCACGCCGGTACCGAGCCGTAACAACACCATGCCGGCGTTGTGCACTCTGCCCCCGCGTGGCATCCGGCAAGGCTAGGCGCGGGTTCGCTTCGCGTCAAGGACATGGGCGGCGGCCTCCCGTGTCCTCCAGAATGCTCAATCTTCGATTAGATCGACCCAGAACGGTGACGTCCACAGACATTCGCCGTCGCGCTGGCGCGCCCGGACGTAGTAGTAGACGTCCTGCAGCGGCCGGCCGGGGCGTTCGTCGACCCACTCCGCGTCGAGGTCCTCGCTGCCGGCGGCCACCGGCAGATCCGCCAGCACGTGGCCGCAGTGGACGACCTGCACGCACGCAAGCGGGGCCGTGCCGCGGATCATCACGCGCAGGCGGCGCTCGGCGCCCGGCTCCAACCGCAGCTCGCAGCCCATGGCGGCGCCGTTCAGCGTGACGTCGGCGACGATTCGGGCGCCTGTGGTGGCATAGCAGCGCCGGGCGTACAGGGCGCGGAACAGCTCGTCCCAGGCCAGCACCGGTGCCTGTATCGCTGTGAGCCCGCAGCAGCCGTCGCCCATGCGCGTCGGCCAGCCGCTGTGGTTGTCGGTTCCGCCGACGAAACCGAGCCGGTAGCCGCGCGCCAGCGCGGTGCGCACGCTGCCGCCGAGCCCACCGTCCCAGATGCGCCACCGCTCATCGGTCTCCTCGGCTTCGAAGCAGCCGCGCTGCTGCACCATCTCCACCAGGCGCACCACGTCGCGATCGGCCGGCAGCGGCCAGTGCATGGCGCACCAGGCGGGCCGCCCATCCGCGCGGACCACTCCCTCGCGTACATCGGAGTCCATGTTCGTGTGGTGCGGCACCACCAGGGCGCGCCCCGGCGGACACAGCCGCAGCAACGACGCCAGGTCGTACCGGTCGGATTGCCGTTCCCAGGCGGGAGCAAGCTCGGCAGCGAACCGTCCGGTGACCTCCAGCAGGAGGTCCCAGCTCTCCGCGTAGAGGTTGGCGTGCCCGTAGCGGCGGCTCAGCTCCGCCGCCGGCACCGCGCAGAAGCGTCCCGGCTCCTCGAACGGCCGGCACAGCGCCGCCTGCTCGGCAACCGTGCGGGTGACGATCCGCTCCGTACCGCTGCTTCGGTAGGTCCCGGCCGGACTCAGATGATCCGACGGCCCGGCGAAGTCGAGCGCCAGCTCGTCACGCGCGCTGCGCAGCGCATCCACGGTCGGACGCTGACCGTCGCCCGAGAACTCGGTGTGCCAGTGGAACTCGCCGAAGAAGATCGGCGTTCCGTCCAGTGCACGCGGCGGGGCGTTGCTGACGGCGGTGCGTCCGGCACTGTCCCGCACCGCGACGCGGCCCGCGCCGCCCTGCGCGGCTGTCCGCCCGGCGCCCGCCTGCGTCGCGGTGGGATTGCCGGCCCGGTCGAAGTGGCGCACCCGCAGGCGCCCGTCGTGGCGCAGAAAGGCGGCAAGGCGCGCAGGCTCTCCCGCGACGAAGCGCACCTCGAACGGCGCCGCCACCGGTTCGCCCTGCTCCGCTTCGACGTCGGCGACCGCCAGCGCGTGCAGCGTCCACGTCAACCCGCTGTAGCGGTCACGCGACTGCTGCGGCGAGGGACGGCCGGTCTCCCGCTCGCCGCGCATCTTCCGTTCCTGGTACTCCGCCTCCACCTCCAGCACCGCGCCCGCGGGCAGAGCCTCCGGCAGACGCACTACCGCCATCGTCATCGTGGTGAGGTACCAGCTCCAGCGGCGCTCCATTTCCACCCACTCGTAGCGATGGGCGAACGGCACGGGCTCACCGCCGCCGGCACGCACCGCGGTGACGCGCACGCTTACCAGCAGCATGACGCCGCTGGCGCGGATCCGCACCAGGGTCCCGGCCCCCAGCGGGCTGTGTATCCGAAATCGACAGCGCGGAAACAGAGGATCCGTCGCCGCCACCTCCAAGACCGGATGCTCGCGCCGTGCTTGTGCTCCCCTGTCGGCTGTTCCGGTCATCTTCATCTCACCCGGTTCATGGATCGTGCGCGCCACGTCCTCCGCGACCGTTCACGACCGGATGATCCGGACGCGCCGCGTGACCGGCGCCGGCCACTCGCGGCCGGCCAGCATCGCGGTTCCCCCGGGTTCCAGCGCCAGCAACGCCACGGCGGAGCCCGGGCCGCCGGGAAGGCGTGCGGCCACCGCATCCAGCACCGCCACGCCGGTTGCGCGGTCCGGGACGAACGCCACGAAGGCACCGCCTCCCCCGCCCCCGGAGATCTTGCCGCCGGTGGCACCGGCCACCCGCGCGGCTGCCAGCAGGTCGGCCACCACGGGCGAACCCACGCCGATGTCGTTCAGCAGCGCGCCGGCCTCGTCGGCCAACGCGCCCAGGCGGACCGCCCGATCGGCGGCAGGCGCGCCGAGCAGCCGGCACGCCGGTTCGACGATCGCGCCGAGCCGGTCGATCGCCGCGCGGACCTCTGCGTCGCCGGCCTGCATTCGTTGCCGGACGGCCGCCACGTGGGCGGCGGTGTCGCCGCGCCGCGGCACGAATCCGGCGACCAGATGGATCCCCTGCACGGCAATCGGCCGCGCGGCCGGCACGTTTCCCGGCCCCGCCGACGTGAACCGCTGCACGCCGCCGAGCAGCGCCAGCCCGGTGTCGATCCCGGACGGCGAGCCGTGGAAGGCGTGCTCGGCGCGGTGCGCTCTGTCCCACAGCTCGCGCGCGCCCGACGCCGCCGCCGCACCGCCCACGGCGCGGGCCAGCGCCACGCAGAGCGCCGCCGAGGAACCCAGGCCCACACCGAAGGGAATCCCCGAACGCACCTCCAGCGCGCCGGCCGGCGGCGCGTCGATCCCGATCCGGCGGCAGGCATCGCGAAGCCGCTCGGCCGCGGTACCCGTTTCGTCCCCTTCGCGCGCCGGCACGAAGCGGAGCCGCAGCGACCACGGCACGCCCAGACCGACCGCCGGACGGCCGTACACCGCGGCGTGCTCGCCGAACAGCAGCAGCTTGCCGGCCGCCTCGCCGGTCATGCGCCGAGCCCGCCACTCCCGGCACTGCCACCCCCGGCACCGGCGACCCTGACGCCAGCCGCACTGACGGTGAGCGGCCGAACCCAGGGCCGGTCCGGCACGACGCATCCCGGCGCCGCGACGCAGATCGCCAGCTCGCCGCCGGCACCGGCAGGTTTGCCGGCATGGCCGGCGGCGGCCACGTGGTCCAGCCGCCCGCGGAGCTCTTCAGGCTCCACCGGGACGCCGATGTGCTCCCCCAGCCACTGCGTCACCCGGCGGCCGGCGCGCAGCGCCTCGGCCCACCCCCCGGTACGCAACGCGTGGCGGACGATGGCATCGGAGACCCGGCGATGGCGCCGGCAATCGGCGGGCTGCTCGCGACCCCACGCCAGATAGCGGGACACCGCCGGCGGCGTCGCCAGCGGCCGATCGCCGAGCACCAGGAACAGGTCCGCGGGGGCGGCCGGAAGAGGCTCGAAACGCGGCTCCCCGCCGCCGTGGAACAGCCCCGTGCCGCCGTACGTGGAGGCAGCCACGTCGTAGCCGCTGCCGCGTCCTCCCTGGGCGGCGCGGTGCGCGAGCAAGGCGGTGCGGAACACCGTGTCGAACCTCACCCCGCCGCCCGGGCCACCGAGCAGCGCACGGCTGACCGCTACCGCCACCGCGGCGCTCGACCCCAGTCCCAGCTTGCGTCCGTCCCCGGTCAGTGCGCCGGAGTCCACCGACACCGCCGCCGGATCCGGCGCCCGCCCGAGCTCGGTCGCGCACGCGTCGACCACCGCATCCAGCAGGCCGCCCGCGCCGGCACGCCACGCGAACCGGTCGACGCCGTCGGTTCCCTCGATGCGCAACGCGTCCGCCGCCGGGCGCACGCGCACGCGTACGCGCGGCTCCACCGCGGCCGCCACCCCCAGTCCGCCGGGCTGCAGCACGGCGTATTCGCCCAGCAGCAGCACGCTGCCCGGCGCGCTGCACACCCATGCCTCAGCCGCCACGGACCACTCCCGCCCCGACTGCCGACACGAGCGGCGGCGCAGCCGGACACGCCGCGGCCAGCGCCGCTGCCACCCGCTGCGCGTCGCCGTCGAGGCACAGCACCTTGACCTGCGGGCCCGCGTCCATCGTCTCCCACGCGGCCACGCCCTGTTCCCGCAGCTTCTCCACCGCCGCGAGCAGCACGAGCGTCTCCGGCAGCCAGTAGCGGATCGGCGGATCGGCCGCGAGCATGGTCGCGAACATGCGGGAGTAGCTCTTGCGCATCGCCACGCCGAGCCGCGGCAGATCACGGTCCCGCACCGCGGCCACCGCCTCCCGGTACAGCCCCGGACTGTCGGCCACCCAGCTCGCATACGCGGGCGAGGTCCGCCGCACACGCTCCATCGCCTCGCGCGAGCCGATCGGCTTGGCGGCGGCGGTGACCACGGCGACCACCACCCGCAGCTCCGGCCACGCCTCCGCCGGGACGAGCGGCCGCGCCGCCTCGGCGCCGGCCGGCAGCGACACGAAGCCGCCGAACACGGCCCGCGCTGCCGACGCCGAGCCCATCCGCGCCAGCTCGGAGAGCTCGTCATCCGGGAGCTCCGCCCCACATGCCGCGCTGCACGCGGCCGCCAGCGCCGCGAACCCGGAGGAGGAGCTGGCCAGGCCGGCCGCACTCGGGAAGTCGTTGTGCGCGTGGATGCGAAAGCCGCTGCGCGTCCCGCACCGGCTGCGAACCGCGTCCAGGAACGGCCGGTAGCGGGCCGCATCGAGTCGGCGGCCGTCCAGCTCCACGGAGTCGCCGTCGCCGTCGAGCCGCACCTGCACGCGGCTGCGGAGCGCCGCTAGCGAGATGCCCAGGCTGGGCGTGGCCGACAGGTTGCGCTCCGCGTCCGCCTTGCCCCAGTACTTGACCAGCGCCAGGTTCGGGTGGGCGACCGCGGTGGCCGGTCGCGCCGCCTCCGGCGCCATCACGGCTCGTCCCGGCGCAGCTCGGCGAAGGCCGCGGCGGCGGCGGCGGCGTCAATCGTGCCGGCGCCGGCGATGCGGTCGGCGACTCGCTCGACCTCCGGGCCGCGCGCGCCGGCCTGAAACGCCAGCCGCCGCGCGTGGAGGCGCAGGTGTCCGCGCTGGATCCCCTCGCCCACCAGCGCCAGCAGCGCCGCCAGGTTCTGTGCGAGCCCCACCGCGCAGGCGATCCGGGCGAGCGGCCGCGCACCGGGGTTGCCCAGCACCTGCAGGGCGAACCGTGCGCCGGGATGAACGCTTGTCGCCCCGCCCACCGATCCGAGCGGAATCGGCACCGACAGCTCGCCTACCAGCTCGCCATCCTCACGGCGGAAGCTCGACAGCGGCCCATATCTTCCCGACCTGCCGGCGTGCAGGTGGGCCGCCGCCTCCACGGCCCGCGTGTCGTTGCCGGTCGCCAGCGCCACCGCGGATATGCCGTTCATGATGCCCTTGTTGTGGGTGACCGCGCGGCCGGCGTCGTCGGCCGCCACCGCGGTCGCGCGCACCACCCGCCCGGCCATCTCCGCGCCGCTACGCCCGGCGCGCGCGAAGCGCTCTTCCGGGCAGGAGAACCGGGCGGTGCAGACGTTGTGGCGCGACGCGTTGGTGACGATCGACATCAGCACCGTGCCACCGGCGGTCCGCTCCAACAGGGGGCGCAGCGCCTCGCCCGCCGTGTTGACCTTGTTGGCGCCCATCGCGTCACGGGCGTCCAGGTCCACCTCGACCTTGAGCACGCCGCTCGCCGGCAGGGCCAGCACGCGCATGCCGCGGTAGCCGCCGCCGCGCGCCACCAGCGTCGGCACCGCCGCGTGCACCCGCTCGCGAATCTCGGGCTCGGCTGCACGCACGCGTTCAGCGGCCGCACCGTCGACGAATACCTGCACGGTCGCGATCGGCAACCCGCCGCTCGTAGCGAAGCCGCCGCCACGGCGCGCCAGCCGGGCGGCGTGGGTTGCGGCGGCGATCACCGACGGCTCCTCGGTCGCCATCGGCACGGCCAGCTCGCGGCCGTCGATCAGGAACCCCGCGGCGACGCCGACCGGCACCGGCAGCACGCCGACCGCCGATTCGATCATCAGGTCGGCCAGGTCCAGCGCGCCGGCCGGCGCCCCGGTGGCCGCCTCCTCCTCATCGCCGAGCGGATGCCCGGCGGCGGCGGCGGCGCTCCGCAGCATGATCCGCCGCTCCGCGATGGATGCGTAGCGGAAGCGCTCGGGCAGGGTCACGGCGTGTCGCTCAGCCGGCGCCGTCCGGTACCATCCGTCATGGCGCCTTTACCGCCCCGAAGGAAGGGAGCTACCGCCCCAACACCGTCGCCTGCGGCTCCGCTGTTGGCCCATCCCCACCTCCGCTACGGACTCCATCGGCCATGGCGCTCACGCGCCATCGCCATGGAGTCCTACCCGCGTGCGTTTCTCTGGTAGTCGTAGAGGCGGTAGCCGTCATCGCGAATGCCGCTCAGATAGAACCGCTTGGCCGGTACGGCTCCGTCGTCCGACGCCGCGCCGTCCGCCCTGTTCGGCGCTGACTCGGGCCCCCCCATCCACCGGTCGTACTGCCCGAAGGTCGCCGGGACCGCGTGGTCGAGCTCCTCTTCCAGTGTCCAGGACCGGATTACGTCGGGGGCTCCCGCGGCCACGCGGCCCGCGACCACCACCGCCGTGTTGCCGGAACCGTAGGAGAACAGCAGCACCTGGCGGCCCACGATGTCGTCGCCCAGCCGCCGGTAGCGCTTCCAGAGCACGGACGCCAGCCCCAGGAACAGCGCGCCGGAGTAGATGTTGCCGATCTGGCCCACCGGTGCGACGGCCGCGTCCAGGTCGCGCTCCGCCAGGAACGCCCGGCTGGCGGCCTCGTCCAGGCCCAGGTGCCGGCCGATCAACTCGCTCATCGCTTCCACCGGCAGCGTCATGAACGGGCTGTGCAGGGCGAACGCATCGGTGGCGGCCAGCACCTCGCGCGGTTCTCGGCCGGCGCGCGCGCAGTGGTCGAGCAGCGCCTGGCTGACCGCCTGCTTGTAGCACTTCAGCGAGTAGCCGCCCTTCACGCGCGCGGTGTCGGAGCCGAGCGGCCGGAAGAAGTCGTCCACGTCGCTCGACGAGTAGCCGGCGGTGGCCACGTCGATCTCCAGCAGCTTGGGGTCGACGCAGGCGCTCATGGCGACGGCGCCCGCGCCCTGGGTGAGCTCCGCGGTCGAGGCGGCGTCGTAGCGGGCGACATCCGAGCAGACCACGACGCCGCTCTCGGCCGGCCGGTTGGTCAGCGCCAGCAGTGCGAGCACGGCCAGCAGCGAGATCATGCCGCCCGCGCAGGCGTGCTGGATCTGGAAGGTGGAGATGCCCTCCGGCACCTCGCAGCCGGCCTCCTGCAGCATCCCCTCGACGTAGGCGGCGACCGGCTTGCTGTGGTCGACGGTGGTCTCGGTGCCCACGGCCAGGTAGCGCAGGTCGGCCAGCGACAGGGTTCCGCGCGTCAGCAGCCTCAGGGCTGCCTGGGCGGCCATGGTCGCGCAATCCTCCCACCATGCCGGGAAGCGCACCTTCTCCTGCTGCGTGTACTCGAATGCCCGCTTGAGCGCCTTGCGCAGCAACGGGTTCTCCTCGATGCGGCGGCGGATGAGCGCGCCGATGTCGACCTGCAGCGACGGCAGGTAGAGGGCGATGTCGCCGATGCCGACGGCGGTCCTGGCGGCGCTCATGAGGCAAGCTCGCAGGCGGGCGTGTCGGCTTCGCCGGGCGCGGCTGCGGCCTCCCCTTCCACGGAGAGCGGCGCGGCGCCCGTGATCCGCACCGGCACGATGTGGCCGGGCAGGACGCCGGCCCGCTCGGGGAAGCGGACGATCACCCGTCCCTCGGTACGGCCCGTCAGATGACCGGCGCGGCGGGCCGGCCCCTCGACCAGGACCGGCAGCGTGCTGCCGACCAGGGCGGCGTTGTAGGCGCCGGCCGAACGCTGCAACTCGTCGGAGAGGACCTGCACGCGCTCCTTCTTCACCGCGGCCGGCACGTCGTCCGCCCAGCGGGAGCTGGCGGCGCCGGGACGCGGCGAGTAGGCGGCGATGTAGGCCATGTTGAACCGGAACTCGCGCATCGCGCGGCGGGTCTGCTCGAACTGCTCGCCGGTCTCACCCGTGAAGCCGACGATGATGTCCGTGGACAGCGTTGCCTGCGGCAGGATGCGCCGGATGTCGTCGACGATTCGGCGGTAGCGATCAAGCCGGTAGTTGCGGTTCATGCGGATCAGGACCTTGTCGTCCCCGGACTGCAGCGGCAGGTGCACCTGCTTGGCGATCGACGGGTGGGCGGCCATGGTCTCCAGCATTTCGGTCGACATGTCCTGTGGGTGCGGAGAGGTGTAGTAGACCCATATCGTGCGCCCGGCCTTCTCGCACAGACAGGCGACCCGGTGGAGCAGCTCGGCGAAGCTGCACTCGCCCGACGTGTCGGTGCCGTAGGAGTTGACGTTCTGGCCGAGCAGGGTGATCGAGTTGTAGCCGCGGCCGACCAGGCGCCCCACCTCGTCCAGGATCCCGGCGGACGGCCGCGACACCTCGCGCCCACGGGTATAGGGCACGGCGCAGAAGGTGCAGAGCTTGTCGCAGCCGTTCTGGATCGGCACGAAGGCGGCGTGTTCGGAGGAGTAGCGCGGGATGATCTTCCAGAAGGCGTCGTCGGTGCCCAGGTAGCCGGCGCCCGAGGCGGGGGTCACCACCCCGTCCTGGCGGATCAGGTCGGGGAGCGACGGCACGTCGGCGGTGCGCACCAGGAAGTCGAACTTTCCGGCAAGCCGCGGCTCGTCGTGCGGCAATACGCAGCCCGAGACGAAGGTGAGCAGCGGTCGCTGCGCCTTCCAGGCATTCCAGCGCTCGATACGGGCATCCACGCGGTCGATCGCCCGCTGCCGGACCGAGCAGGCGATGGCGCCGATCAGGTCCGCATCTTCCTCGCGACCGGTCCTCACGAACCCCGCGGAGTCCAGCACCGTGGCGATCCGTTCGGTGTCGGAGAGGTTCATCTGGCAGCCGAACGACACCAGATGGTATGTCATGCCGCTGCCGAGCATAATAGCTCGCCCCCGCCATCGACAACCGACGGACCGCTCAGAACAGCGTCCCGTTCCAGAGCTGTGTCAGGAACGTGGTGTGATGAAGCAGCTCGATGCCGTCCTCGGTGGTGCGATCGTGGGGGTCCAGCGACACGACGATACGGCGCCTGGCTTCCGGATGGTCGAGCTTCAGTTCCCGCAGCCCCTTGGCGTGATCGCCCCGCACCCGCGTGACCGCCTTGGCCTCCACGGCGCAGTCGATGTGGTTGACCACGAAATCGACTTCGATGCCCGAGCTCAGGCGCCAGTAAAAAAACTCGGCGTAGCGGGCGCGGTACGAGTTGTAGCAGCACAGCTCGTGGAACACCCAGTTCTCGAACGCCTTGCCGAACAGCTCGCTGCCGGGCTGGACCGTCCCCCGCCTGGCCAGGAAGTTCACCACGCCGACGTCGCCGAAGTAGAACTTCGGCGAGGCCACGACCCTTCGCTTGGGGCGCCTCCGGTACGCCGGGAGGAACCTCCCCAGCAGGGTGTCCTCCAGGATCTCGAAGTACCCGCGGACCGTCTGGCTGGAAACGCCGGTGTCGCGGGCGATGGTCGTGTAGCTGACCACGTCGCCGTCGGACAGCGCTGCCAGACCGAGGAAGTCGGCGTAGGCGGGCAGCCGCCGCGTCAGCCCCTCGGCGGCGACCTCCTCCTTCAGGTACTGGGAGACGTAGGCATCCAGCAGCGCAAGCGGCCGGTCCGCGTCGTGGATGGGGGGCAGGTAGCCGTGATTCAGCAGTCTGATCAGATCCATGCCGGACCCGATTTCCATCGCCGAGAGGCCGTGCAGCTCACGCCGTTCGCCGCGACCGCCGAGGAGATTGGCCTGACCCCGGCGAACCTTGCGGGCACTGGATCCGCAGAGGGCGAAGCGGACGCCGCGGTGCTCGATGAGCCAGTGCACGGCGTCGAGGAGTGCCGGCACTTTCTGCACCTCGTCGATCACGATGAAGTCGCTGCCGTGGCGGCGCTGTTCGTCGATCAGCAACTCCGGGTTCTGCAGATACCGCCGGTAGGTCTCCGGGCGCAGCAGGTCGACCCACGGCACGTCCGGAAACTCGGCCGCCAGCAGGGTGCTCTTGCCTGCCTGCCGCGGTCCCCAGAGGAAGAATGTTGTCGGTGGATGGGTCCGCAACCGCAGCAACCGCGTGTATTCCGGCATCTCTATTTGAATATTGCATGCGAAGCGCAATCATGCAATGAGATATGATCGTCGTTCATGATCACGCCCACCCATGGCGACGTCGCCTCCAACATCGAGCTGCTGAGCGCCTGGATCGAGGCCCAGATGGCGCACCGGGCCGAGCCGGGCCTCTCCATCGGTATCGTCCACGATCAGGAGCTGGTGTGGGTACGCGGATTCGGCCACGCCGACCTGGACAACCGGGTCGCGGCGACCGCCGACACCCGGTACCGGATCGCGTCCGTCACCAAGCTGTTCACCGCCACCGCCATCCTGATCCTCCGGGACGCCGGGATGCTCCAGCTCGACGACCCCGTCGACCGGCACCTGCCCTGGTTCGACATCCGGCAGCGCCATCGCGATGCGCCGCCCGTCACCATCCGCCACCTGCTGACCCACACCGCCGGGTTGCCGCGCGAGGCGGCGTTTCCCTACTGGACGGACGACAGCTTCCCCACCCGCGAGCAGGTCAGGGAGGCGCTCCCACGCCAGGAGGCGGCCTACCCGACCGAGACCCGCTGGAAGTACTCCAACCTCGCGCTCGCCTTGGCCGGCGAGATCGTGGCCGCGGTGTCCCGTCAGAGGTACGAGGAATTCGTACAGCAGCGCATCCTGGACCCTCTCGGCATGAGCGACACTCTGGTCAAGGCACCCGCTCCGGACGACCCCAGGCTGGCCGTGGGGTACGGACGGCGGCTGCCCGGTTCCGGCCGCGCGGTCCTGGGGTCTGCCGCCGACTTCAAGGGGATCACCCCCGCGGCCAACATGACGTCCACCGTGGGCGATCTGGCGAAGTTCGCGATGCTCCAGTTCCGGGACGGACCGGCCGGCGGCGACCAGGTGTTGCGCGGCAGCACGCTGCGGGAGATGCAGCGCGTGCACTGGCTGGATCCGGACTGGAAGCAGGGCTGGGGCCTGGGCTTCCGGGTGATGCGCGAGCGCGACGCTACCTGGATCGGACACGGCGGCTGGGCGCCGGGGTACCGCGCGCAGATGCTCCTCTGCCCCGCCGACAAGACCGGCGTGGTCGTGCTCAGCAACGCCCATGACTGCGACCCCGTGCGCTACTGCGACCGCGCCTGCCGGTGGGTGCTGCCGGCGGTCGTGGCACGCGCCGCGCGGGAGCCTCGACCGGCGGCGCCCGATCCCGGCTGGCAGCGCTACGTCGGCAGGTACCGGGATGCCTGGAGCGATACGCAAGTGCTGGTCCACAACGGAGAGCTGGTGATCGTAGATCCATCGGTGGACGATCCGCTGGAGACGCGCGCCACGCTGACCCCCGTCGCCGAGCACACCTTCCGGTACGAGTCGGACAACGGCTTCCGTTCCCAGGGCGAGCTGGCGGTATTCGAGGTCGACGACGCCGGCAGGGTGCAGCGGCTGAAACTGGACGAGAACTACACCTACCCGGTCACCGACTGGCACGAGAGCTAGAAATACACCTCCGCGAACAGGTGCTCGCTGGGGACGCCCTGCCGCTTGAGGAGGTCGAAGGCGGCGAAGATCATGGCGCTGTTGCCGCACAGGAAGCATGGGGTGGACGCCGCGACCGGGTGCTCGCGCAGGTAGTCGGTGACGTGGCCCCGGTACCCGCCCGAACCGCGGCTCACGCACGGAACGTACCGGTCGGCCGCATACGCCTCGGTCTCGTAGCAGTCGTCGAGCGTGCGCACCCCGTGCAGCAGCAGGTAGTCCAGCGCGGGATCGCTGCGCACCATCGCCCGGAACGGCGCGATGCCGGTGCCGGACGCCACGAACAGGACGGGGCCGCGCGCGTGCTCGGCGGCGACGGTGAAGAAGCCGAAGGGCCCTTCCACGGCCAGCGGGCTGCCGGACGGCAGGCGCCGCAGTCGGCGGGAGACGGAGCCGCCGGACACCTCCTTGATCAGCACCTCTAGGTAGGGGTCTCCGGCGCCGGAGTACACGGAGTACTCCCGCGACTCGACATCGCCGGCCGCGCCCACGGTGATGTATTGCCCGGGAGTGAACTGCATCTCCCCGCGCTCGATGCGCAGCACGTAAGCGCTCGGCGAAAGGTCGCGGCGGGCGATCAGCTCATGGTTCGGCACGATGGGGAAGACTGCGTTATCGGTGGAGCGCGACGCTCAGCACGTTGAGGTCGGCCGGGGTGACGCCGGCGACGCGCGATGCCTGGCCGATGCTGACCGGCCGGATGCGCTCAAGCGTCTCGGCCGCCTCCGCCGACAGCGCACGCACGGCCGCAAAGTCGAACGCTTCAGGAATCCGGACCTCCTCGTGCTTCGCCTGGCGCGCGATGAGCCTGAGCTCGCGCTGGATGTAGCCGGCGTAGCGCACCTCGGCAGCCACCTGCGCACGGAGCGGTGCGTCGGTCAGCAGGGCGCGCAAATCCGGGATGTCCGCCGCACCGCCGGCCACAAGCAGGTCCGGGAATGGCACCTCCGGACGGCGCGCCAGGCTTGCCAGCGAAGCCGGGGCACCGATCGGCGCGGTGCCGGCGGCGCGCAGCAGCTCCTCCACCGCCGCGGGCGCGGCGCGGCCGGCGTCCAGCGCGACCAGCGCTCGTTCCAGCGCCCCCTCCCGATCCTTCACGCGGCGGTAATGGGCGTCGCCGACCAGCCCGAACCGATGGCCGTGGTGGGCAAGGCGCCGCTCCGCGTTGTCCTGGCGCAGCACCAGCCGGTGCTCGGCGCGCGAGGTGAACATGCGGTACGGCTCGCGCCACTCGCGGGTGGTCAGGTCGTCGATCATCACGCCGATGTACGCCTGGCTGCGGCCCAGCGTGAACGGCGGCCGGCCCTGCACCCGGCAGGCGGCGTTGATGCCGGCCATCAGACCCAGCGCCGCCGCCTCCTCGTAGCCGGAGGTCCCGCACACCTGGCCGGCCAGGAACAGGCCCGGCACGGCGCGCGTCTGGAGCGTCGGCCCCAACTGGTACGCCGGCACGCTCTCGTACTCGACGGCGTAACCGGGCCGCGCCACACGCGCGCGCTCCAGGCCGGGGATCGTGGCCAGCGCCGCGGCCTGCACCTCTCGCGGCAGCGAGGTGGAGAAGCCGTTGAGGTAGATCAGGTCGCTGTCCAGGCCGTCCGGCTCGATGAAGAGTTGATGTCGGTCGCGGTCGGCGAAGCGCACCAGCTTGTCCTCGATCGACGGGCAGTAGCGCGGGCCGCGGCCGGCGATCGCGCCGGTGAAGATCGGCGAGCGGTCGAAGCCGGTGCGCAGCACCTCGTGGGTGGCGGCGGTGGTGTGGGTGATGTGGCAGCTCACCTGCGGCATCGCGGGGAAGGCGGCGCGATCGGTGCGCCCCGAGAACGGCTGCGAATCGAGGTCGCCGGGCTGCTCGTCGCAGGCGGAGAAGTCGATCGAGTCGCGGTACAGGCGCGGCGGCGTGCCGGTCTTGAGGCGGTGGGTCACCAGGCCGGCGCGGGCCAGCCAGCCGCCAAGGCCCACCGCCGCCGCCTCGCCGACGCGGCCCCCCGCGGTGGGCTCCAGGCCGGTATACATGACCGCGTCGAGGAAGGTGCCGGACGCGATCACCAGCGCCCGGCAGGCGATCCGCCGGCCGTCGTCGAGCAACACGGCGGACACGCCGCCGCCGGCCGCGCCGCGCTCCACGGCGACGATGGTGCCGGAGACGATGCGCACCGCGTCGAGCGACTCCACGTGCTCGCGCGCGCAACGCGCGTAGGAGTCGCGGTCCGACTGGCAGCGGGTCGACCAGACGGCCGGCCCCTTGGAGCGGTTGAGGATCCGGAACTGGATGCCGGTGCGGTCGGCCAGATCGCCCATCACGCCGCCGAGGGCGTCCACCTCGTGCACGAGGTGGGCCTTGGCGGTGCCCCCGATCGCGGGGTTGCACGACATGCGGCCGATCGCGGCGCGGTCCATAGTGACCAGCGCCACCGTCGAGCCCATGCGCGCCGCCGCGCTGGCCGCCTCGATCCCGGCGTGGCCGCCGCCGAGCACGACGACGTCGACCGGCTCCAGCGTGGCGCGGCCGGCCGCGCCCGTGCCGTTCACTTGCCGATGCAGAACCGCGAGAAGATGCGGTTCAGGATGTCGTCGGTGGTCACCACGCCCAGGATCTCGTCCAGGCAGAGGGTCGCGGCGCGCAGGTGCACGGCGACCAGCTCCGCTTCCGTGCGGACGGCGAGCAGCCGCCGCGCGGCTTCGACCTCGGCCAGCGCATCGCGCAGGGCGCGGCGATGGCGGGCGCCGGCCACCGCGGCGCCGCGCTCGGTGTAGTCGACCCCGGCCGCCCGGTCGCGCACGGCCGACGCCAGCTCGGGGACGCCGGCGCCGGTACGCGCCGATTCCAGCAGCCCCCCCTGGCGCGGGCCCGGGGGCGGCGGCCCGGTGAGCACGGCGGCCGTTTTTTGCCCCGGTATGCCACGCGCGGCGGGGATCAGTGCCTCCACTTCCGCCCGCACCTCGGACGCCAAGCCGGTGCGGGCGTCGCCGACCAGGATCGCCACGTCGGCCTGCGCCGCCGCCTCCCGCGTGCGCTCGATGCCGGTCCGCTCGACGCCGCTCGTCCCCGCGCGGATTCCGGCGGTGTCGACCAGCCGGACGTGCATGCCGGCGATGGACAGGTCCTCCCTGATCACATCGCGGGTGGTGCCGGGGGCGGCGTCGACGATGGCCCGCTCGCTGCCGGCCAGCCGGTTGAGGATCGACGACTTGCCCACGTTGGGCGGCCCGAGAATGGCGGCGTTGACGCCGTCGTAGGGCAGCTCGGCGTGCAGCGGGTCCTCCGCCGCACGCGCCAGCAGCTCGGCGACCGTCTCCAGATGGGCGCGTACCGCCTTGCGATCGACCAGGTCGCCCTCCTCTTCCGCGAAGTCCAGTTCCACTTCGAGCTCGCTCAGCGCGTCCAGCAACCCCTCGCGGATCGGCTCGACCGCCGCCGCCACGGCGCCGTCCAGGCGGGCGCGCGCGCCGCGCACCGCGGTGTCGGCCGACCCCCGGATCAGGTCGGCCACGGCCTCCGCCTGCGAGAGGTCGAGCTTGCCGGAGAGAAAGGCGCGCCTGGTGAACTCGCCCGGGCCGGCGGCTGCGACGGACGGATCGCCGGCCATCAGCGTGTCGACGATGCGCGCTGCCAGCAGCGGGTTGCCGTGACAGGTGATCTCCACGCAGTCCTCGCCGGTGTAGGAGCGCGGCGCGCGGAACACGGTGACCACCACGTCGTCCACCGGTTCGTCGCCGGCGACGATGTAGCCGTGGTGGGCGGTGTGCGAGGCGACCTGCCGGAGGTCCGCGCCGCGGAAGCAGGCGGCCACCGCCGCAATCGCCTGCGGACCGGTCAGCCGCACGATCGCCAGCGCCCCGGTCCCGGGCGGGGTGGCGACCGCGACCACGGTGTCGCGGGCGGGCACCGCGGCGCTCACAAGGACGCTCCCGCGGCCGGAGCCGCGCGCAGGCGGTCACACGCCCAGCGCGCGTGCTCGGCGACCACCGCGTCGCCGTCGGCGGTCAGGGTCTGCAGCCTGTCCAGAAGGTGGTGCGCACCCAGGTTGGCTGCGACCACGCAGGCGTTGCGCACCAGGCCGCGGCGGCCGGCGCGCATCAACGGCGTGCCGGCGAACCGGGCGGCGAGCTGGTCGTGATCCTCGATCGCCAGCACCTCGGCCACGTCGACCGTCGGCCCGGCACGGTCGGCAGTGAAGTCCGGCTCCCTGGTCGGCGCGGCGCGCACGTTCCACGGACATGCCTCCTGACAGAGATCGCAGCCGAACAGCCAGTCGCCGATCAGCGGCCGCAGCTCGACCGGGATCGATCCCTGGTGCTCGATGGTCAGATAGGAGATGCAGCGGCGCGCGTCGATCTGCCACTCGTCGTCCAGGGCGCCGGTCGGGCAGACGTCGCGGCAGTGGTTGCAGGCCGTGCCGCAGCGCGACCGCCGGCCGGCCGCCGGCTCCGGGGCCGTCGCCGGCAACGACGCCGTGGTCAGCACCTCGCCGATCACGAACCAGCTCCCGAGCGTGCGATGGATCAGCAGCGTGTGCTTGCCCTGGAAGCCCAGGCCGGCGCGGGCGGCGTAGTGGGTCTCCAGCAGCGGCGTGGCGTCGGCGCCCCACAGGAAGCGCTCACCCGGCAGCTCCTCCTGCAGCGTCCGGATCAGATCGCGCAGCTTGCCGCGCAGCACGCGGTGGTAGTCGCGCCCCCACGCATACATGCCGACGCGGCCGACAGCGGCACGCGGGCCGCCCGGCACGGACGCGGTTGCCGGCTCCATCGCCGCGAGCGCCTCCGGGTGCGACGCGCAGGACCGTCGGCGGTTGTAGCTCAGCCCGACCACGATCACGGAGGCGCAGTCGGCAAGCAGCGTGGTGGCGTCGGTCTTGGCCGGCGCGTGGCGCTCCAGGTAGCGCATCTCGCCGTGCCGGTCGAGCTCGATCCAGCGCTCGAAGCGGCGCTGGGCCGCCTTCGAGCCGCGCGGCTCGGTGATCCCGAGGAGGTCTACCCCGACCCGCCCCGCGGCGTCTCGGATCAGTTCCAGGTCGCCCATGACCACGAGCGAGGCGCGCGAGGAGTCGGTCGGGACTGCCGCGCCAGCGGGAGGTCCGACCGACTCCGAAGCGAAAGGTGGGGATGGGCCAAGAGCGGAGCCCTGGGCGACGGTCTTGGGGCGCTACAACGAGCAGCGGCAGCCGCCGCAGGAGCTGATCTGCTCCGCGATGATGTTGATCGCGATCTCGCCGGCGAGCCGGGTCCCGTCAGCGTCATATTCCAGCTCGTGCAGCTCGAACGCCTGCGGATGGCCGTTCTCGGGCAGGCCGTACAGGACCTCGATCGCCCCCTGCAGCGCGAAGAGCTGCTTGGTAAGCATGAACGCCTGCACGTCATCCACCCGGGGATCGATCAGGTCGTCGGCTGGCGCGGAGAGCAGCGCGCGGGCCGGCATGTCGCGGATGACCGGCAGCAACGCGGCGCCGCCGACCGGCTGGTGGCAGGTGCGCTTGTCGAGCGCGAAGCTGCGGATGCGGTCCTGGCTATCGAGCTCCAGGGTCAGCAGCTCGGTCTGGTCGCTGCACGGCATGGCCGCTCCACCGCCACCGCGGGCTCAGCTCGCGTCCGGAGCGTACTCCGGGCGCATGGGCGAGAAGCACTCCACCGCCTCGGTGTCCTCCAGCACCTCGCAGCCGTGGAACTCCTCGGATGCGAAGAAATAGCTGGAGCCACCCTCGGCGATGAAGGTGTTGCCCTCCTGCCCCTTGTGGAACTTCAGCTTGCCGCGGATGACGAAACCGTTCTGCACCGCCACGTGGTTGTGCAGCGGGATGCGCGAGCCCTTGGTCATCTTGAAGTGGCAGAGCATCGATTCGTCCCCGAACGACAGGGTGGTGCGGAAGATGCCCTCGGGGTTCTCGACCGTCTGTGCCTTGCTCAGGTCTGCGTTGCTGATCATCGGTCCCTCACCGTAATTGATTGCGTCGTTGCCCCCGGATCATACGCATGCGCGCGACCGATGAGAAGCTGACCCTTACGTCCGGGCGGACACCAGGCGCAGGAAGTCTTCCTCGTCGCGGCACGCCAACGCCGCATCGACCAGGCGCTCGCCGGCTCCCTCGATCTGCGCCAACCGCTCGGCCAGTGATGCCGACACCGAGACGCCGCGCGCCTCCAGCACCTTCAGCGCATTCGCGCGCTGCGCCTCCGAGCGGCCTTGTGACCAGCCCTCCGCGTGGCTCTCCCTGCGCTCTTCGCGCAGGAACGGATCGTCATCCGGGCCGGTACCCTCCGTCGCGCCCAGCGACCGGCCCACGCGGCGCAGCGCCGCGGTCGTCTCCTGGGACAGTTCCGGCTCGTTCAGCGCGCGATGTATCTCGTCCGCGGTCCAGCCCGGAAACGAGCGGCTCACGAGCGCCGGGCATAGGCGTCCGGCCTCCCGCAGGTGGATCGTCAAGCCCGGACGCACCGACGCCGGACGGCTCTCATCCGGTTCGTCCGGGATCTCGACCCACACTTCTGGAAAGCCCCACGACTCGTACAGGCCGAGCTTGCCGCGGCGCACGTCCGTGGTGTTGTCCATCTCCAGCACCACGTCCGGCAAGGAGTCGGCGCCCACCTCGATCACTTTGCCTCGGGGCACGGTCTGCGAGGGACGCAGAAACAGGATCTGGTCGGCCTGCATGATGCGTTGCCGCTCGCCACGCGCGTTGCGCACCAGCAGGTCGGTATGCCCGACCGCCTCGATCGGCGCGCCTCGCGCCGCCGCGATCCGGTCGGCCAGCCGGGCGAGGCGCGATGCGGGGCGTTCATGGTAGTAGCTGACCGGCTCGCAGATCATCGCGATCTCGGTGTCCGCGTCCCAGTACTCGAAGCGGATGTCGCAGTCGGCGATCCGGTCGCGCGGTATGCGCGTCGGCCGGCAGCCCGGGAACTCCGGCGGCGGCAACTGGCGCCGCACGGTGGCCGGCCTCGGCATGGTGGTCGTGATCGGCTCGGCCATGGGCTCAAGGCTACGAGAAGGGAAGGACGCCCGGCAATGGAGCTGCGCGTTGCGATCGCGGCCAACGAGTGGACAGCGCGCGTTGATCTTCTCCGACTGCGGGCGTACCCTGATAGACGATGAGTGACGTTACGGCCACCGCGCCCCATTCGGTCTCCATCAGCGAACGGGCCAGGGAAGAGATTCGCAGGCTCGCGTCGGACAACGGGTTCCTGCGCCTCTGGGTCACCGAGGGCGGCTGCTCCGGCATGACCTATCAGGCGTCCATGGACCAGACCCGCACGCCGTTCGACGTCGTGGTCTACGACCAGGACGGGGTCACCCTCCTGGCGGACCGCAACAGCGCCGGGTACCTGCACCATCTCGACGTCGACTACTCCGACGACTTGGTGAGCATGGGCTTCCGCTTCAGCAGTCCGAACGCCTCCAAGGCGTGCGGCTGCGGGGCCAGCTTCGCCCTGTAGCGGCTGACGCGGGGATCGGCACGGCATGGCAGTGCAGCCGGTCGACCTGACCGGCGGCGATTCCGTCTACTGCATCAACCAGGCCCAGCTCGAGCGGGCGTTTCAGTTGGCCGACGCCGACCCAGACAGCGGCCCGCGGATCCGCGCCGCCCTGGAAGGGCTGGAGCAGGACCTGTCGCGCAACGAGCGCGCCGCGCTCGCCTTCGTCCTCATCGACCGGCTGCTGAAGTCGTCGCCAACGAGTTGACCGTCTGAGGGAGGCGACATGAGCAAGGAGACCTACACCCCTTGGGACAGCGCAGAGGTTCTCGACGATGACACGGTGATCATCGAGTACTTGCAGGCAGCACTTGAGGAGAACGATCCGGAGCTGTTCGTCGAGGCAGTTGGGAACGTCGCACGCGCCATGGGCATGACCACGGTCGCACAGGAAACCGACTTGGTGTCCGACTCACCGTTGCGCCCAAAGTAGCTTGAGGTACCATGCAAGTCGGTGACGAGCCGTGAGGTAATCAGGCGTCTCCGTCGCGAAGGCTGGCTGCTGCACAACGTCAGAGGAAGCCACTATCAGTTCAAGCACGCGGAGAAGCATGGAAAGGTGACGGTGCCCCACCCGAGCGCGGATCTGCCGATCGGAACGCTGAAGAGCATCTTTCGCCAAGCGGGCTGGGACTGGAGGAGGCGATGAACTACCCGGTCGTGATTCACAAGGACATCGACAGCGATTACGGCGTGACGGTGCCCGATCTGCCCGGCTGCTTTTCCGCCGGATCGACCATGGACGATGCCCTTGCAAACGCTGTCGAGGCCATCGCCACCCATGTGGAAGGACTACTCCTCGACGGCGAGTCGACTCCCGGGCCCAAGGAGATCGAGACCCATCAGGGAAACCCTGACTACAGCGATGGGATATGGGCAGTCGTATCGGTGGACCTCTCAAGGGTGAGTGGGAGCGCACGGCGCATCAACGTCACCATCCCCGAACGAATCCTGTCGCGAGTGGACGACTATGTGAAGGAAACGGGTGACTCCCGGTCAAGCCTGATGGCAGCCGCGCTATTGGAGTACGTCAGCCAACGACCTGAAAGAGAGTTGGCCTGACTGATCGTCCTCCTCACGCGCGAGTCTCGCAAACGCGGAAGCCGTCGGCGATCATCGTGCCCTCGTCGATGACGAAGCCGGCGCCGCCGCTCGCGTAGCGATCGTCACGCGCTTCGAGCAGCGGAGCGCCGTCCACGGCGAGCGAGAGGCGGTCGCCGGTGGCGGCGAAGCGCAATGCGTGCAGACGCTCCATCTCGTAGGGAAAGGCGGTCTGCGCGAGGGTGTGAACGGCATCGTCCTGCCGGGCGACGATGGCGATCCGGTCGCCGCCCGAGAACCGGGCTGCGTAGTAGCGCCGCAGTCCGCGGGCGCGCAGCACCAGGCCTCCCGAGCGGTGCAGGCTGAAGCGGAGCCCGCTCTCCACGGCATAGTCGCGCCACGCGCGCGTACCCAGGGTGACCAGGCCGTTCCCCGCGCTGTGCGAGATGCAGTAGGTGAGCTCGAAGTCGGGCGCGAACTCGCGTGCCGCGCTCACCCACGCGCGCAGCCAGTGGGGGCGGAGGTTCCAGATCGAGGACATCAGCATGCCGTTCTGTCGGAAGTCCTCCGGAGCGCCGTCCCAGTCCACGCTCAGCAACCTCAGCGCCCCGGCCAGCGGGGCCTGCGCCCCGGACGGTGCCGCCAACTCCACGCCGAGGCGGAACAGGGGCATGCCGCCGTTCGTCGGAACCCTCCAGCGCAGCGTGTTGGCGCCGGGGCGCAGCGGCTGCGCCGGCGACCGCAACTCCTGCACTCGGTCGGCATCGTCGTAGGAGAGCGCGTACAGGGCCGCGCTCGGAAGCGGTCCGGCGGCAGGATCCGGGGCCTGCACGTGCGCCACCACCTTCTGCGTGGCGTAGAGCGTGGGGCTGGCATGGGTCGAGAAATTGTCCGCCACCTCGTCGAAGTCCAGGAAGACCGGCGTGGAGATGCGGCCGGCGGCCGACGCGGCGAGGTCGCGGTAGTGCAGCAGGATGCCTGCGCCATCACAGCCTGACACGATCACCGACCCAGCAGCCGTGGGGGCGTGGGGACAGGATGCGAAACCTTGCCGGGCGCCCGGCAACTCGAACCCAAAGCGGGGCTGCGGCGCCGGGTCTCGCCGGCCACCGGCGCCGGCTCGCAGGATCCGGCGTGTCTCCAGCACGGCATCGCTCACGCAGCGGCCGCCTTCGGCGGTCACCACCAGCAAGCGGTCGGCGACCGGCTCGCGCAGGTCGGCGGGGATCGCCGCCAGTCCCAGCCGCACGCCGTTCAGGCAGCCGACGCTGCCGGCGTTGCAGTCGGTGTCGTAGCCGGCGGAGGCGGCGATGGTCACGGCGCGGCGGAAGTCGTCGCCGCCGAGCAGCAGGGCGGCCAGCACCATAGCGTGGTTGGTCTGTATCGGGCACGGCCCGGCGAAGACGCCGTAGCCGTAGCGGGGATCCAGCCACTCCCGTACGCGGCGCCAGTCGTCCTCGCGGGCGCAGACGCCGCGCACATCGTCCAGCAGCCGGCGGAGCCGGTCGCCTGCCGCGAACGGCTCGGCCGCGTCCAGCAGCGCATCGAGCGAGCGGTGCTCGAAGGCCAACGCCTGCAGCGCCCCCAGGTAGGCGGCGCAGTCGAGCGCCATCCCGTCGTGACTGACCGAGGCCGCCTTGCGGATCAGCGCGGCGGCCTGCCCGGGGTCGCCCGGCGACATCAGTGCCAGCGGATCGGTGAAGATCTGTGCGCCGATCTGGGTGGAGAGCATCGGCCCGTTGAGCGCGCAGCTCCCGCTCTGCGGGGCGCGGTAGCCCGCCTTCAGGCGCAGATAGGCCGTGTGCTCGGTGGAGCGGCCGAGTCCGCCCCACCAAAGGATGGTCTTGTCCTCGATGATGGTGTTGAGCCACGTGTCGCCGAAGTCCGCCGCCGTGACCTCGTCATGCCCAGCCTCCTCCACGGCGCGGAAGAAGCCGAAGCTGCCGGACAGGTCGTCGTCGGCCACCACCAGCGGCTGCCCCAGAGGCTCGTGCACGTAGCGGTCCACCTCGCCGAAGCGCTCCCGGATCGCGTCGTACGCCCACCCCTCGACTGGCCGTCCGAGGTAGACGCCGATCATCTTGCCGAGCACGCCGGCGTAGGTCGCCTCCGCGACGCGCCGTTCGTCAGCCCTCACGGCCCGTCACCGCCGTCACGCGCGGCACGCTCCACCCGGAATCCAGACGCCAGGTAGCCGCCCTCTTCCACCAGGAACCCGGCGCCGCCGCTCGCGTACTCGCCGTCCCGCGCGGCCAGCAACGCGCGGCTCCCGAGCGCGAAGCGCAGCTCTTCACCCACCACGGTCAGGGCCACCTCCAGGGGCTGGTCGTGCGGCGCGTCGCACGGGCAGCGGGCCAGCACCTGAACGGTCCCGTCGCGGCGTTTCACCAGTCGCGCCTCGCCGCCGCACAGCACGCCGGCGTAGTAGCGCCGATGGCCGCGCGCCCGCGCCACCAGCCCCGCGGCGCGCTGATGCACGAGGGTCAGCTCCGAGCTCACCGTGTAGTCGTCCCACTCGCGGGTGCCGATGGTGAGCACGCCGTTGTCGTCCGGATGGGAGATCGAGAAGGTGGTCGTGTAGTCCGGTGCCAGGTTGCGCGCCGAGCTGAGGAAGGCCTTCAGCCACGGCGTGTTGGTCGTCCAGGGCGTGAGCTCCGGGGACAGCTCGTCGGCCCTTCCCATCGCCAGGCGCTCCGGCGCGCCGTGCCAGTCGAGCTGGCGGAGGATCACCTCGCCGTCAAGCCGCCCTGGCGCGGTCAGCTCGATGCCCAGCTCATAGATCGGCAGGCCGTCGCAGTGCGGCACCTTCCAGGACAGCCGGTTGGCGCCCGGCTGCAGCGCGACGACCTCGCCGTAGCGGGTGTCCAGCGAGCCGTCGCCACGATAATGCCGGACGAAAAAGCGCCAGCTCGGCTGCGGCCCGGCACCGCACTCCACCAGCGCCCGCACCGTCTGCGTGCCGTACAGGGTCGGGCTGGCCAGCACCTCGAAGTAGCTGGTGTCGCGCACGCCGCTCGGCTCGGGAGCGAAGCAGGTCTGCACGCGCAACCGCCCGTAGCGGCCGGGCGCCAGCCACGCGTAGGAGATCTGCAGCCCGCTGCCGTCGTTGCGCAGGCCGGTGACCGCCTGCAGGTGGTGCGGCTCGCGGTCGGCCCGGAAGCCCTGCACGGCGCCGGGGAACTCGAAGCCGAAGCGCGGCTGCCGCGGCGGCTGCTCCTCGCCGCGCAGCGCGGCCGCGGCGCGCAGGATCCGCCGCGTCTCCAGTACGGCGTCGGTCACGCACTCGCCGCCGTCGGCGCTGACCGCGTACAACCGGTCGGCGACCGGCGCGCGCAGGTCCACCCCCGCCGACAGCGCCGCCAGCCCCAGCCGCACGCCGTTCAGGCAGCCGACGTTGCCGGCGTTGCAGTCCGTGTCCCAGCCCGCGCTCGCGGCGATGGTCAGGCTGCGCTGGAAGTCGGCGCCGCTCAACAGCAGCGCCATCAGCACCGACAGGTGGTTGGTCACCATCGGGCAGTTGCCGGGGTAGCGGTGGTAGCCGTGCTCGCGCTCGATCCAGTCGCGCACCTCGCGCCAGTCCCCGGCCGCCGCACAGCGGTCGCGCACCGCCGACACCAGCCCGCGCAGCATCGCGTTCCCGACGAATCCCAACCCCTGCTCCAGCAGGCGCCCGGCGTCCGCCTCCTCGAAGGCCAGCGCCTCCAGCACCGCCAGGAACTCCGCGCAGTCGACGGCGATGCCGTCGTGGCTGACTCTGGCGGCCTCACGCGCCAGCCGCGCGGCGCGCGCCGGCGCCCCCGGATTGGCCAGCGCCCACCCGTCGGCGAAGATCTGCGCGCCGATCTGCTCCGCCATCGCCCGCCCGTTCAGGGCGATCGAGCCGCTGGCCGGCGCCGCGTGTCCCTGCCGCAGCCGCAGCCAGGCGGTGTGCTCGGTGGAGCGGCTCATGCCGCCCCACCACAGGATGGTCTTGTCCTCGATGATGTAGTTGAGCCAGGTCTCGCCGATCTGGCGCGCGCTCAGGGCCGGATCGTAACCGTGGTCCTCCAGCGCCCGGAAGAACACGAACGTGCCCGACAGGTCGTCGTCCGGCACGATCAGCGGCATGCCCACCTCGTGGTGGACGAAGTTGGCGATCTCGCCGAACCGCTCCCGGATCGCCCGGTAGCTCCAGCCCTCCACGGCGCGCCCCAGGTAGACGCCGATCAGCTTGCCGAGCACGCCGGCGTACACGCGCTCGCGGATCTCCTGGCTCAGCTCGACCACGGGAAGTACGTCACCCCTTGAGGGCGCCCGAGATCAGCCCCTCGATGAAGTAGCGCTGCACCAGCGCGAAGAACACCAGCGGCGGGCCGATCATGAGCAGGGTCCCGGCCATCATCACGCTCATGTTGTCCGTGAACGTGCCGTTCATGGACAGCAGCCCGAGCGTGGCGGTGATGCTCTCCTGGCCCAGGAAGGTGCGCGTGATCAGGAACTCGTTCCACGCCTGCAGGCCGACGATCACGGCCACCGTGATCAGGCCGGGGCGCACCGGCGGTATCAGCACCGACCACAGCACGCGCGCGGTGTTGGCGCCGTCGATGCGCGCCGCCTCCTCGAGCTGCTCGGGCACCGCCAGGAAGAAGGAGCGCATCAGGAACACCGCCAGCGGCATGTTCAGCGCCGCCAGCACCACGCCGACCCCGTACAGGCTGCCGAGCAGCCCCAGCACGCGCGCGAAGATGTAGTAGAGCGGGAACAGGAACAACTGGATGGGAACGGTCATCGCCACCATGAAGTAGACGGTCACCATCCGCCACTGCCGGATCCGCCGCCGGGCCAGCACGTAGCCGGCCAGCGTCGCGCAGATGAGCACGGTCACCACCGCGGTGCCACTCAGCAGGATGCTGTTGACGAACCCGCGCGAGAACTGCCCGTAGCGCCACGCCTGCTCGAAGTTCTCCCAGTGCAGGGTGGTGGGCATGGCGAGGGGACTCCGCACCACCTCGCGGTGGGTCTTGAGGCTGTTGATCGCCACCAGCGCCAGCGGCGCCAGAGCCGTGAACGCGAACAGGATCAGGACTAGGTGCGAGCCGGCCGAGCCGATCAGCCGCCGGGAGCGCGGCGAGCGCCAGGACGCCGCCGCCGACCTCACACCCGGTGCGCTCATCGACCGCGCGCTCATGAGCCCACCTCCCGCCGGCTCATCCACACGTAGAACACCGACGCCGCCAGGCCGAAGAAGCTCATCACCAGCCCGGTGGCCGCCGCCTTGCCGTACTGCAGCGCGTTGAACGCCAGCGTGTAGGCGTAGGTGCTCAGCATCTCCGAGCCATGCGCCGGCCCGCCGCCGGTCATGATGTAGACGTACTCGAAGGTCAGGAACGAGAAGATGGTGATGATCACGAACATCAGCAGCATGGTGGGCAGGATCGTCGGCAGGTAGAGGAACCGGAAGAGCTGCAGCACCCCCGCCCCCTCGACGGTGGAGGCCTCGACCAGCTCCTGCGGCGTCTGGCGCAGCGCCGCCAAGTATACGACCGTCAGGAACCCCCAGTAGTGCCAGATGTCGACCATCGCCACGAAGTAGAGCGCCGTGTCCGGGCTTCCCAGGGGTGAGCGTAGCGGCGCGAGCGGCGAGTTGCGCGGAAACACGTGGCGGACGTGGCGCAGCAGGCCGGAGACGGGGTTGAGGATGATGTTCAGCCAGAGGATGGCGTTGGTGACCGGCGCCAGCACGTAGGGGCCGAGGTAGATCATCTGGTAGAGGGTGCGCGTGCGGCCGCGCTTGAGCAGCAGCATCGCGGTGAGGAGCCCGATGCCGACCGGCACGGTCAGGAACAGCAGGGTCCAGCGGACGTTGTTGCCCAGCGCCTTCCAGAACACCCGGTCGGCGAAGATCTTCTCGAAGTTGACCGACCCGATCCAGTTCATGCTGAGCGACACGCCGTTCCAATCGGTGAAGGCGACGTAGGCGGTCATCAGACCGGGCGCGAGCACCACCGTCACGCTCAACAGCACGGCAGGCGCGAGCAGCAGGTAGTACTGGAAGGACCGGCTGTGCATCAGCGGTCGGGGTGGGGCGCCGCGGCGGGGCCCCCCCGCCCCCGGCGGCCCGGGGGCGGGGCCCGGGGGGGCGGGGGCGGGGGCCCGGGGGGGGGGG
>JAPPNY010000086.1:1058-3811 GCA_028818385.1 Spirochaetaceae bacterium | reverse complement strand
GATCGCTCGGGCCGCGTACAGCCCGCAGCAGAGCGCCCCCTTCATGTCCAGCGCTCCCCGGCCCACCAGGTTGCCGTCGCGGATGGTGCCCTGCCAGGGAGGAACCGTCCACCTGGATACGTCGCCTGCGGGAACGACATCGATGTGCCCGTTGAGGATGAGGGAGCGGGCGGGGCTTCGGCGGTCGCGGCGTTCGGTGCCGCCGGGCGAGCCGTCGCCGCCGCCGAGCGACCCCACCACCCCCAGCGACCGCCTGCGCTCGATCTCGATGCTGAAGCGGGGGTGGGCGGCCAGCTCGTCGAAGTCGATCTCCCAGACATCCACGCTCATGCCTGCCTGGGCCATCCACTCCGCCATCCGTTCCTGCGCGGGCGTCTCCCGGCCTTGGTCGGTGGGGATCGCCACCAGCCGCGAGATGGTGTCGAGCAGGCCGTCCATGTCGATGGCGGCGAGCACGCGGGTTTCAGTGGCGGTGAGGCCGGGGGTGGGTGGGGTCATGGGATGCCTCTCAACCCCACAGCGCACCCGTCGGCACGGCGAACAGCCGATCACCGAACGCCGTGGTGTGATCTCCATCGTAGAGCAGGACACCCATGCGGAATCGCTTCCCGGAAACTCGGCGGAACCGCTTCAGGCCGAGGAAGTCCCTGGACGTGAGCGTCGCGCCCGCCTTGACCTCCACGGCGAAGCAGCCGCCGGATGCGCTCTCGACCACGATGTCCACCTCGACCTTGTCCTTGTCGCGATAGTGGTGGAAGGTGACCGGGTCTTCCAGCCACAGCGCCTGCTTCCGGAGTTCGTTGTAGACGAAAGACTCGAGTAGCGCACCGAAGTCTGAGGGACGGGCGAGAAGCCTGCGCCGCGTCATCCCTCGCAGCGCGCACGTCATGCCGGTGTCGACGGCGTGCATCTTGGGCGTCTTGACCAGCCGCTTGAACTCGTTCGAGTGCCAGGCCGGCAGGCGCTCGACCAGGAAGAGCTGCTCCAGAAGGGCGAGGTACCTTCCGGCCGTCAGTCGATTCAGGCCGAGTCGTCCTCCCAGTTCGGTGAGGTTGACCAGTTGTCCGGAAAGGACGGCAACGAGTTGCAGCAGCCTGGGCATTGCTTCGAGGTGCTCGATCCGTGCCAGGTCGTCCAGATCCCTCTGGACCAGCGTGTTCGTGTACTGCTGGTACCACGCCTGGATGCGTCGCTCGCTGTCTCGCAACAGTGGTTCCGGAAAGCAGCCGGTGACGACGCGATTGACCAGATGGTTCCGGACTCTGAGTTCCCGGGCTGCCGGCGGCTCGCCTCGCAGGAGCTGTCGGAGGAAGGACGGCTCCCGTCCGGCGATCTCGCATTCAGACAGGGGAACCAAGCGGACCGCCTCCATTCTTCCGACCAGCGCGTCGGAAACGATGGGCAGCACCAGCGCGTTGGCTGAACCCGTCAGGAGGAATCGGCCGGCGGTTCGCCGTTCGTCGATTGCCTGCTTGATCGCCAGCAGAGTTTCGGGAACGCGCTGCACCTCATCGAGAGCGATGCTCTTCGGGGGAAGATTGCGGATGAAGCCCACCGGGTCGGCCCGCGCCACCTCGACCTGAGCCGAGTCGTCGAAAGTGATGTATTCCCAACTCTCGTCGATGAGGTCCCTGACCAGGGTGGTCTTTCCCACCTGCCGGGCGCCGAGAAGGAAGACCGCCGGCGTATCGGCGAGTGCCTCCTCGACAAGACGCGCGGTGTAGCGTGGGAACATGGCAGTGCATCCGCCGGCTGGCGTGGCCCGCTTTGTTTCGGAGGTCTCGCTGCCGGTCGCCGCGGGTGTGGCTTCGTGGGCGGAATCTAGCACCGTCCAATCGTCATGGAAATAGCGTCTGATCGTTACTGGATGAGCGTCTGATCGTTGGTGATAGAGCGGCCAATCGTTAGTTAAAGGGCGTCTGATCGTCGGGTGAGCGTGGCTTTGCGGCCGGGCATGTGTCCGCCGGCCGACTGCGCCATGGCCGGCGCCGAGCACCTGTGAATGCTGGCGGAAGTGGCCAGGCGGGCGTAGGGTTGCGCGGACAGGGAGTACGTCGGGCGTACCGGAGACATCGGCGGCGGTTTATCCCGGAAGCCAGGGGCCACCGATTCCGCACTGCCGGAGAGAGCGGATTGACCAGGTGTTTGTGCATGATGCTGGTCCTGGCCGGCTGCGCGCCGTCAACGCAGCCTCGCGGCGAAGGACCCGGGCGCATCGTCCCGGCCGCGGCGGTCCAGCGAGTCGAGGTCACCCCGGAGGAGGCGGCCGCGATCCGGGGCCGCACCATATACGCCGGCGCGTTCATGCGCTATCACGCGTTCGTCGCCGAAGCCGCCACCGTCGAGTTCTGGCACGACGGCAGGCTCCTGGCGACAATCGACGATCGAGGGGTCATCACTTATACGCCGGTCGTGCTGTCGATGACGCCGGGCGCGGCGGCGGGGCGAGATCCCGGATCGGGCCTTGCGCCTTTCGACGACTCGCCCGCCCTCGCTATTGTGGAGGCTGAAGGATGTCGTGCCCGCAGCAAGGAGGTCCCATGCGTTCTCTCAGGCTCATTCTCCCGGCAGCCGTCGTCCTGACGGCACCTGCGCTCCCGTCGGCGGTGGAGTTGGCCGCCCAGACTCCGGAACCCGACCCGACCGTGGTTACCCGGCTGGAGGCCGAGCCCGCCGAGCTTTCACTCAGGGTGGGCGATGTCGTGCCGCTGGTGGTGACCGCCTACGACGCCGCGGGCGCGGCGGTGGACATT
>JAPPNY010000086.1:0-1048 GCA_028818385.1 Spirochaetaceae bacterium | reverse complement strand
CGCGCCGCGGCGGGCGCTGCGCATTCGTGACGGGAACATCGAGGCCTTCGAGGCTGGCCAGTACGACGTGCGCGCCATGGTGGTCATGCCCGCCAGCGGAGCGCCGGTGGCGCAGCTTACCATTCCGGTGGTGGTCGACTGGCCGGCGGTGACCACCGTCGAGGTGGATGGGGGCGACGACCTGCTCTATGCCGGCACGACGGTGCGCTACTCGGCGGCCGCCCTGCACGCGGACGGATCGGCGCGCCCGACCGCCGAGGTCGCCTGGTCGTCCTCCGACACCGAGGTGGCGACCGTCGACGCGTTCGGCAACGTCACCGCCCACCAGCCCGGCCCCGTCACCGTGACGGCCATGGTGGAGGGGGTGAGGGGCTCGGTCGAGCGCGCCGTGGAGGCCTTCCCCGCCACGGCTGTTCAGCTCACCGGCGGCGGGGGCGACCTGCTCACGGGCGACGTGGTGCAGTTCACCGCCTCCGTGCTCGACGACGCCGGCAACGAAGTACCGGGCGCCCCGGTCACCTGGTCGCTCGCCTACATGCCGGACGACAGCATCGTGGCGCCCGCCGGGCCAGGGCAGGTCGACGACGGCCGTTTCGTGGCCGACTGGCCGGGGCTCTACACCGTGGTAGCGACCGCCGGCCATCTGTCGGCGCGCGAATCGGTGCGGGTCAGCCGGCGGGCCGCCGTGCAGGAGCTCGAGATCGTGGGACAGGGGCGCGAATCGCGCGTCTTCACCACCGACCTGTGGATCTGGGAAGGGGTCGACGGGCGCGACTACGCGCTCACGGGCTCCAAGATGGGGAACGGGGTCACCTTCGTGTGGGACGTCACCGATCCGGCCAACATCGTCAAGACCGACTCCATCATCGTCGACGCGCGCACCACCAACGACGTGAAGGCGTCCCCCGACGGCCGCTACGGAGTCATCTCGCGCGAAGGCGCCTCCAACCGCAGGAACGGCGTCGTGATCCTCGACCTGGCCAACCCCGCCCATCCCACCATCGCCTCAACCTGGGACGAGGGCGTGACCGGCGGCGTGCACAACATG
>JAPPNY010000196.1 GCA_028818385.1 Spirochaetaceae bacterium | reverse complement strand
CCAAGATTCAACTCGATCCTGCCCAACGAGTTGTGAGTTTACGGACAGGAACTAGTTACGAAGCACTGAGCACTTGGCAAGCAATATGAGTGAGCTGGCGTCCGCGACGACTACCCGCACTCGGCAAGACTACATTCGTAGTCGTTTTCGATCAACGGTGTCCCTGCCGGGCAAGAAGGCGTCGCAGGCGCCGTCCACGTTCGGGCGCCGGGGCGTCGCAAGGGCGCCAGCTCCGGTCGGCGGCGATCACGTCGCGGGGGCTTCCGTCGCCTGCGGCGATGCGGGCGTTGACCAGCGCGCCGAGCGCGTCGGTCTTGTGGGCGAGGTGGCCGGAGCGGGCGTTCAGGAGGATGCGCGTATCGGCCGCCACGCGCTCGTCGGTGTCGGCTAGCATCCGCAGGCCGGTGTGGAGCACATCGCGGATCAGCGGCGCCCGTGACAGGCCGCCGGTGAGCACGAAGGTGCTGATCCGCTCGCCAGCGGACGGGAGCATCGCCCGCACCCGGTCGAGCATCTCCAGGGAGATCGAGCACTGGGTGCTGGCAGTCTGCGCGGCCAGGTCCAGGCCGGCGAGCTCCGGCCAGCCGGTGCGGGTGGGGTCGGGCTCCGGGACACGGACGATCCGTTCGGGGTCGCACGCCAGCGCCAGGCCGTTCAGCTTGTCGTAATCCATCCCGGGCGCGGCTTCGGCGCGAAACTGTTCGTACCAGGCCCCGCACTGCGCCAGCATCAGCAGGAACAGGCGATCATCCCAGTACTCGAAGCCCAGGGCTTCTCCGCTGGGACGGCTGGCGTGCGGCGCCGGCAGGTTGACCGAACCGCTGGTCCCCAGCGACAGCACCATGGTGTCGTACTCGGTGGCGCCGCAGCCGGCAGCGGACGCGTGGTTGTCGCCGAGCAGCGCCGCGACCTTCCAGCCGCGGAGCTGATCGGTCAGCTCGCGCCAAGCCGGGTCCGTGGACGGTTCGACGGCGCCGACCACTCCGCTCGAAGCGATCACCTTGGGTAACCACTCCGGCCGCAGGTTGTCGCCCAGGAGCCGGTTGGCGTCCCTGAGCGGCGCGGTCGCGAGTTCCTTGGTCTGCTGGTCGAGCAATCCGTTGGAGAGCGCGTCGGAGGAACTCAGGCGGTATCGGCCGCCGGTGAGCCGCCCGGCCAGCCAGTCGCCGCTGGTCATCGCGGCGCGCAGCTCGTCGCGCAGGCGCGGCTCCTGCTCCAGCGCCCAGGGGAGCTTGGCGGCGATGAATCGGGCCTCGACGGCGCCGACGGCATCCCGGAACGCCGGCATGCCGTTGAGCGCCTCGGTTTGCGCGCCGGCCCGGTTGCACTGCCAGCTCAGGGCAGGGATCAGCGGCTCGCCGTCGTGGCCCACCAGCGCCAGGTCGTGCTGCCGCCACGCCTGGCTGAGATGGCCGGGCTCGGAGAGGTCCCAGCCGTCGTCTTGGAGGCGCGCCAGCAACTCCAGGACCATGTTCGGCAGCGCCTGCAGGTCGAATGCCGGGCTCCCATGCCATTCGACCGCGCCGGCCATCGGCAGACTCACGTATCCCTCGGTCCCGTCCTCGGCGGCGGCCGCCAGGCCGCACTCCGTGGTCGAGCACACCAGGCCGAGATAGCGGGCAGCGTGAGGACGAGCGTTGGTCTGTTTTGACATCGCAACTACCTTGCGATCATCCTAATCCATGTCAGATGAACAAACTATCTGAAGAGAACCCGGTCGCCGATCCTCTCGTCATCCGACCGGCGCGCGCGGCGGACGCCGAGACGGTCGCACGCATCTACGTCGATTCCTGGAATGCTTCATTCGGCGAGTTGCTGTCGCGATCGGATCGAACCGTAGAGCCGGAGTTGGTCGCGCGCTGGCGGCGGGCGCTCTCGCGGTCCGTCCCTCACCGCTGGTGGGTCGCAGAGCGCTGCGGTGCGACCGTCGGGTTCGCCGGCATCGGTCCGAGCCGCGATCCGGTCGATCCGTCGATCGGCGAACTGGACACCATTGCCGTCGACGAGCCGCATTGGCGTACGGGAGTCGGCAGCGCGCTGATCGCGGTTGCTCACCACCATCTCGCCGCGGACGGCTACCGGACAGCGATACTGTGGACCGTTGCCGGCTATCGCCAGGGCATCGCCTTCTACGAGGAGATGGGGTGGCGCCGTGACGGCGGCGTTCGCGACCGGGGACGGCAGATCCGTTTCCGCCGTGATCCTATCGCCGCTCACAAACCCGGCTGACGGGCGGACGCGGCACAGGTCAGCCGTCGGGCGTGACCTGTCCGCGGCGGCGCTCGCGCAAGGCCTGGAGCTGGAGGCCGGTCTCGGTTCCGAAGGACACCGAGCGCGGGAGCGGCAGCAGGGTCTTGGCGAACAGCAGCTCGCGGCGCTCGCGGGCGGCGCGCGGCGGCACGGACGGGCGGTATTCGTCGGCCACCAGGCCGATGCGGTCGATCGGGAGCGGCTCGAAGCCGAGCGTGAAGGCGGGCGAGTCGGCGCGCAGCTCGTAGCGGTCGTGCTCGGGGTCGGCGAATCCGGGATCGGCCACCAGCGAGTGCTCGTCGAAGCCGCGGAGCTGCCACCGCTCCAGCGACATGGTGTCGAGCATCCGGTCGGCGGCGATGCGCACCTCGACCCGTACCTCCTTGCCGGCGTGCCAGAACAGGTTGTGGTCGCAGGCGAAGGTGAAGATGTCGTACTCGTCGAACTGCCAGGCGACGGCGCATCCCTCCTCGTGCACGGCCTGCCAGTAGCCCTTGAAGCTGTCGTGCGCGTAGGCGATGACGTTGCGGCGGAAGGTGTTGTGCTTGGGGATGCGCATCGATTCCTGGTCGATGTCGGCGTAGACCGCACGCATCGGGAAGCGGTCGCGGTACGGAGGCCGGTCCCAGCCCACGTACTCCAGCGCTTCCCGCCCCGCGGCCGGGTAGCTGTGGTTGGCCGCATGCCAGCGCGAGGACATGTGGATGGCCGGGATGCAGTCGACGATGATGTTGTTCTCGATCACGTTGCCGCGACCGCCGCCCAGCTCGATGGCGCCGAGCGGGCAGCGGTAGAAGATGTTGCCGCTGATCGTCGCGCCACTGGCGAAGTCGTCCATGTAGATGCCCCAGCAGGCGTACGGGGTCACGTAGTACGCCTCGAACTGGCCGCGCCGCTGCAGGCCGTACGGGCGGTGCATGCCGTAGCCGGCGATGTCGTGGATGAGGCAGTGGCGCACGGCGTTGCCCCACATCGTGAGGTTTCCAAGTCCCCTGTCCCAATTTGTGTACAGGTAGATGCCGCCGGCGTCGGCGGCCTCAAGGCAGACGTCGTCGATCTCGCAGCGCTCGATGGTGTTGTCGCATCCCTCGTGGATCACGGCGCCGAAGTGGCCGGCGTGGTGGATGTGGCAGTTGCTGGCGCGGTTGCCGACGCCGTGCAGCTTGATGCCGGCCTGGTAGCAGATGTTGATGCGGCCGTAGCGCTGGATGTCGCAGTTGTGGACGAGGTGGCCGCTGCGCTCCAGGGTGAAGCGGTCGCCGCCGCGCAGGTACACGCCGCCGCGGCCCAGGTCGAACAGGTCGCAGCCCTGCACCCGGTGGCAACAGCCGCCCTTGACCAGCACGCCCCAGGCGCCTGCGCCGCTCACGCTGCCGCCGGCGACCGTCACGTGGCTGCCGCCGCGGATCACGACCGCGCACCCGCGGGCGGACTGGATGGTGAAGTCGCGCAGGGTCAGGTGGCTGGCGCCGTCGGTGACGACGACGCTCTCGGCGGTCGTGACGACTGCCAAGCTTCCTCACCGGCCGGGTCGGACCGGCGTTGGCATGGGAGAAACACGG
>JAPPNY010000197.1 GCA_028818385.1 Spirochaetaceae bacterium | reverse complement strand
CGGCGACGTGCCCGAGTGGCGGGTGGGCACCCGGTTCGGTCTGGGAGCCCACGACCTCACGGTCGAGAGCAGCGGCACCACCGGCTCCGCTGCCCTGGCGGACTCCAACCTCACCATCCAGTACTCCGCGCGCTGGTAGTCGCGCGAGCTGTTGGCGCGGCGATGGCGCGCGGACGCGTTGACCGCAGTCTCCGCAACCGCACCGCCTTCACTGCCCAGACCGCTTTCGCCCCTCTTCCCGGTCGATCCGTCAGCAGATCAATCCGACCAAATCACCGGCTTCACTGACGATTCAACTCGGATCCAACAGGGATCAGAGGTCGTAGCGGTCGAGATTCATCACCTTGTTCCAGGCGGCCACGAAGTCGCGCACGAACGCCGCCTGCCCGTCGTCGCAGCCGTAGACTTCCGCGAGGGCGCGCAGCTCGGAGTTCGAGCCGAACACCAGGTCCACCTCGGTGGCCGTCCACTTGACGTCGCCGGAGGACACGTCGCGGCCCTCGAAGACGCCGTCGGAAGACGGCTGCCACCGGGTGCTCATGTCGAGCAGGTTCACGAAGAAGTCGTTGTTCAGCGCTCCCGGGCGGTCGGTGAACACGCCGTGCGCGGACTGCCCGGTGTTCGCGTTCAGGACGCGCATGCCGCCGACCAGCGCCGTCATCTCGGGAGCGGTCAGCGTCAGCAGGCATGCGCGCTCGACCACCTCCTCTGCCGTCGACGTTCCGTTGCCGGCCTTGACGTAGTTGCGGAACCCGTCCGCGGCAGGCTCCAGCACGGCGAACGACTGGGGCGCTGAACGAGCGGAGTGAAGTAATGGGTGATCTCTACCGGAGGAAATACCCGTCCGTATGCCGCGAATGGCCACGGCAGTTGATCCCGGATCGCATGGCCTCCGCCGCCATCGAAAAGCGCCTCGATCCAGCGGCGATCTTCCCGGTATCTCCTCGTCGCTGCGAACATCAACTACTCACTGCTGCGGGTTTCGTCCGACGACGGCGACGGCACCGTAGTGCTGCTCAAGAAGCCGCAGGCTACCCGCCTCATCGGGAACGGGCAGTGGTTCAGTCTGAACTCTCGGTCAGCAGATCGCCGGCCCACGTCAACAGGTGCTCGATCGGCAGCATCTCATCCAATCGCTTGGTGAGCTTGTGCGTGATGCCTTGCCCCTCCGCCATGCGAACGAGACGACCAGCTTCTCCCTCCGCGATCGCGCCCTTCCGCCACACGTTGAACACGATCTGATGCGGGCATATTCCAAGACACAGCAAGAAGTCGTAGCGCTTGTCGAGTCTGATGTGGTTGAACTGGAACGTACCGTTGCTCCCGAGAGAAGCCGTCTTCACCTCTACACGACGCGTGCCCAAGGTCATGTCCGTTGCCGAGGTTCGGTTGCCGTTGCCCGTGCGAATGCCGGCGGCGCCCAGATAACGCCGGACGAACTGCTCGCCCACTTCGCCCCGGTTCGTGTTCCCCAATCTTCGGTATTCGACGAGCGGAGAATCCGTCCAGATGTCCTCGGGTACGTTCTCGCGGATGACCGCCTGCATGATCTCGATGGGTGTCACTTCGGTGGTTGCCAGATCGGCCGGCCACTGGCCGGCGCCTTCCAGAAGATCAGGAAGTAGGAGTGGTTCTTTCGGGCGTGGACCTGCCGGACCGCGCTGCTCACGCCCGGTCGATTGTTCCGCATCGTCACGAAGAGGTCCTCGGCTACGAAACCCACGTCATCGTAGAGCGCCATGATCTCGACGTGCGTGAAGCGCTGGCGGTTGGAACAAACCTCATCTTGGCACTTCACGATGAAGACACCGCGGTCACGGAGTACGCGGTGAGCTTCGGCACCAGCGCCTTTGTAGAGATCCAGGACCGCTTCATGGTACTTGTGCTTCGATCGGCTGCCGTTGTTCCGGTAGTGCTCCTCGAATGCGTCGTGCGACAGGTGGGCAGTGCCACCCGGCGAATGCATGTAAGGGGGGTCGAGCACTACGCAGTCGATCTCACCATCGCGGTACGGCAGGTCTCGGCAGTCAATGCCGTTCAGGATGTCCGTTGCTCGAAGATCGTATCGATCTGACGGTACTCGGCGCCAGAACACGCCCTTGCCGTACGTCACGTCCGCGACGACGCTGCCGGGTGTTACGTACAGGGCCAGAATGCGCGGGAAGACGTTGTCGTTGCCGTCCGCATAGGCACTGAAAACGAGATCGTTCGTGGCTGTTCCGTTGGAGACTCGACGCGGGCCCGCCATCGTTATGTCGAGTGTGGTCGTCCCCATCGTGCCCCGCCTCCCTTCGCTCAGAGGTCGTAGCGGTCGAGGTTCATCACCTTGTTCCAGGCGGCCACGAAGTCGCGCACGAACGCCGCCTGCCCGTCGTCGCAGCCGTAGACTTCCGCGAGGGCGCGCAGCTCGGAGTTCGAGCCGAACACCAGGTCCACCTCGGTGGCCGTCCACTTGACGTCGCCGGAGGACACGTCGCGGCCCTCGAAGACGCCGTCGGAAGACGGCTGCCACCGGGTGCTCATGTCGAGCAGGTTCACGAAGAAGTCGTTGTTCAGCGCTCCCGGGCGGTCGGTGAACACGCCGTGCGCGGACTGCCCGGTGTTCGCGTTCAGGACGCGCATGCCGCCGACCAGCGCCGTCATCTCGGGAGCGGTCAGCGTCAGCAGGCATGCGCGCTCGACCACCTCCTCTGCCGTCGACGTTCCGTTGCCGGCCTTGACGTAGTTGCGGAACCCGTCCGCGGCAGGCTCCAGCACGGCGAACGACTCCGCGTCCGTCCACTCCTGCGACGCGTCCGTGCGTCCTGGTGCGAACGGGACCTGCACGTCGTGCCCGGCATCGCGCGCGGCCTGCTCGACGGCCGCGCACCCGGCCAGGACGATCACGTCGGCCAGGGAGACCCGCTTGCCGCCGGTCTGTGCGCCGTTGAACTCCGCCTGGATCCGTTCCAGCACGGGCAGCACCTTCGCCAGCTCGGCCGGGTCGTTGACTTCCCAGTCCTTCTGCGGTGACAGGCGCAGGCGCGCCCCGTTGGCGCCGCCGCGCTTGTCGGTGCCGCGGAACGATGCCGCCGCCGCCCAGGCGGTCGCGACCAGCCGGGTCACGGACACGCCCGAGGCGAGCGCCTCGGCCTTGAGGTGCGCGATGTCCTGATCGCCGATCAGCTCATGGTCGACGTCGGGCACCGGGTCCTGCCAGAGCTGAGGCTCCTCCGGGACCAGCGATCCGAGGTAGCGGCTGCGCGGCCCCATGTCGCGGTGCAGCAGCTTGAACCACGCCTTGGCGAAGGCATCTTCGAGGTCGGCCGGATTCTCCAGGAAGCGCTTCGAGATCGGCGCGTAGACCGGGTCCTCGCGCAGCGAGAGGTCGGTCGTGAGCATCATCGGTGCGTGCTTCCTGGCCGGATCGTGAGCGTCCGGCACGGTCGTCGCCTCGGATGCGTTCACGGGCGTGTACTGCGACTTGCCGGCGGGACTCTTGGTGAGCTCCCACTCGTGGCCGTGCAGGTTCTCCATGAAGTTGTTGTCCCACCTGGTAGGCTCGTTGGTCCAGGCGCCTTCCAGGCCGCTGGTGACGGCGTCGCCGGCCTTGCCCGAGCCGCGGTCGTTGCGCCAGCCGAAGCCCTGCTCCTCAACGCCTGCGCCCTCGGGTTCGGCGCCGACCTGGTCGTCGGGGGCGGCGCCGTGCGCCTTGCCGAAGGTGTGGCCGCCGGCGATGAGCGCGACCGTCTCCTCGTCGTTCATGGCCATGCGGGCGAACGTGTTGCGGATGTACTGCGCGGCCGCGGCGGGGTCCGGGTTGCCGCCTGGTCCCTCCGGGTTCACGTAGATCAGGCCCATGTGGTCGGCGCCGACCGGTCCCTGCAGCTCGCCGTCGGCGTCGTGGCGCTCGTCGCCGAGCCACTCGGTCTCCGACCCCCAGTCGGTCTCGTCGGCCTCCCAGACGTCGGGGCGGCCGAAGGCAAAGCCGAACGTCTTGAAGCCCATCGATTCAAGGGCGCAGTTGCCGGCGAAGATGATCAGGTCGGCCCACGAGAGATTGCGGCCGTATTTCTGCTTGACCGGCCAGAGCACGCGGCGCGCCTTGTCCAGGTTGCCGTTGTCCGGCCAACTGTTCAGGGGCGCGAAGCGCTGGTAGCCGGAGCCGCCGCCGCCGCGGCCGTCGCTGATGCGATAGGTGCCGGCGGCGTGCCAGGTCATGCGGATGAACAGCGGCCCGTAGTGGCCGTAGTCAGCCGGCCACCAGTCCTGAGAGGTGGTCATCACCCGCTCGATGTCCTGCTTCAACTCCTCGACGTCGACGTTCCCGAACGCCTCGGCGTAGTCGAAGTCCCCGCCCATCGGGTCCGATGCGGGAGAGTTCTGGCGAAGAGCCTTCAGGCTCAACTGATTCGGCCACCAGGTCTGGTTCGTCGTCATGGCATCTCTCTCAATGCGGCAAGCTGCCGGGTGTAGCGCGACCCTCCGTTACCTACGGCGCGCGCGGCACATCGTACCCTCAATCGTCAACTCCCGGAAGCCCCTGCAGACATGGTTTCGGGCGCTGGACGCTCCGGCGCCCGGGGCGTCATGCTGATCCTGGAGGTGAACTATGGAGCAGGCATTCCGATTTGTTGAAGGCTGGGGCGGCGGCCCTGAGGGGCGCACGCTGGGGATCGCGTCGGGCGTGGCCGTCGACAGCCGCGACCGGGTCTACGTGATCGACCGCGAGCCGGATCCGGCCATCGTCGTGTACGACCGCGAGGGCGAGCTGATCACCACGTGGGGAGAGGATATTTTCAGCGTGCCGCACGAGCTGTGGATCGACGAGCACGACCGGGTGCTGGTCGCCGACTGCGGCGACCACACGGTGCGCATCTGCACCGCCGACGGGCAGGTGCTGCAGACCCTGGGCACTCCCGGCGTTCCGGGCGCGGCCGGCATGCCGTTCAACCGGCCCACGCGCGCGGTGGTGGCGCCGGACGGCGAGATCTGGGTGGCCGACGGCTACGGGCAGGAGTGCCTGCACCGCTTCTCCGCCGCCGGCGAGCTGCTGGCGACGTTCGGCGGCCGCGGCGCGGGACCGGGCCGGTTCACGCTGCCGCACTCGGTGGTCTGCGACTACCGCGGCCACGTCCTGGTCGCCGATCGCGAGCCGAACAACCGGATCTGTATCATGGACCGATCCGGGCGCCAGATCGCCGAATGGGGCAACAAGCGCAGTCCGTGCGGCCTGTTCGTGGGCGGCGACGGCACCGTCTACCTGGCCGACGGCACCCTGGTGATCCTGGATCCGGACGGAAACCAGCTCGCGGACATTCCGATGCCGGTGCAGCCCACCGACCGCTCGCATGGGGCGCACAGCGTGTGGGTCGACCGGCACGGCGACATCTACGTGTCGGAGGTGGGCGTGGAGAACCTCGTGCACAAGCTCACCCCCGCGTAGCGTCCCGCGGCCGCTACCACTCGAGCAGGTTGCCGCCGAACGTGAGGCCCGCGCCGAAGCCGACGGTGATGAGCAGGTCGCCGGGCGACACCTTGTCGTGCTCGTACAGCTCGTTGAGCGCGATAGGGATGGTGGCCGCCGACGTGTTCGCGTACTCCTCGATGTTGAGATAGAACTTCTCGTACGGAATCCGCGACCGCTTGGCGGCTGCCTCGATGATGCGCTGGTTGGCTTGGTGCGGGACGATGTAGGCGATGTCGTCGATGGTGAGCTCGTTGCGTGCCAGGATCTCCCGGATCACCTCGATGATGGCCGGCACCGCGAAGTTGTAGACGGGCTGCCCCTCCATCTTGATCAAGAGATCGCGCTCCGCGTCGCGGCCCGGCTTGAACGGCGTCCGCGTGCCGCCGACCTCGCGCGCCAGGTAGGCGGCGCCCGAGCCGTCCGCCTTGAGCACCGAGTCGAGGATCCCGCAGCCGTTGTCCGACGGGCTGATCACCGCGGCGCCCGCCCCGTCCCCGAACAGCACGCAGGTGCTGCGGTCCGTCCAGTCGACGATGCGGGTCAACACCTCGCTGCCGATCAGCAGCACGCGCTCGGCGGCGCCGGAGGCGATGAACCCCTTGGCTGTCTCCAGTCCGTAGACGAACCCCGTGCAGCCGACGCCGATGTCCATCGCCGCGGCGTTCCTGGCGCCGATCATGTCCTGCACGATGCATGCCGTGGACGGGAAGCCGACGTAGTCGGAGGAGGCGGTGGCCACCAGCACCATGTCGATGGACTCCGGGTCCGTGCCGGATCGCGCAAGCGCGACCTTCGCCGCCTCTGCGCCGAGATCGGAGGCGGCTTCGTCATCGCCGGCAATGTGGCGGTAGCCGATGCCGGTGTGGGATCGGATCCATTCGTCGGAGGTGTCCAGGAACTCGGCGAGCTCGTCGTTGGACATGCGTCGGGACGGCGTGTAGGCGCCGATCCCCTCAATTCTTGCGCCCATCGGGTCTCCTTGGAGCGGGGTGGGAGGCTTCCGCCTTCGAAGACGACTGTCGGTTGCCGAATGTAGAGTCCCCGTCTTCTCCGGGTCAAGCGGCCGGCGTTCCACTCGTTGACCCGCCGGGGCGGGCGGGGCTACCCTGCACCCGACCGATGCGGACGTGTTTCCTGTTCCCGGCGCAGGGCGCCCAGTACCCGGGGATGGCCCGTGATCTGTGGGATCACAGCCAGGCGGTCAAGGAGCTGTTCCAGATCGCTTCCGACGCCACGGGTACCGACCTGCGGCGCCTGCTGTTCGACGGTACCGAGGAGGAACTGCGCGCCACGGACCGCACCCAGATCGCGGTCACCCTTGCCAACCTGTCCGCGGCCATCGTGCTCGGCGAGCATGGCGTGACCGGCGACGGCTTCGCCGGCTTCAGCCTGGGCGAGTACTCGGCGCTGCACCTGGCCGGGGTGATCGGCGCGGCCGACATCTTTCCGATCGCCAGGGAGCGCGGGATCGCGATGGAGGCTGCCAGCCGCGCCTCCGACACCGCCGACGGCCGCTCGGGGATGGCCGCCGTGATCGGGCTGGCCCCGGAGCGTGTGGAAGCGGCGATCGCCGATCTGCCGCCCGGGACGGTCTTCGTCGCCAACTACTCCAGCCCGCGGCAGGTGGTTCTGTCCGGCACGGCCGGGGGCCTGCGCGACGCCGAAGCGGCGTGCAAGGAGGCGGGCGCCAGGCGCTTCATCACGCTGAAGGTCTCCGGGCCGTTCCACTCGCCGCTGATCCGGGATGCGGCCGATCGGCTGGCCGAGGTGCTGGCCGACGTCCCGTTCGCCGATCCGGTACGGCCGGTGTACGCCAACGTCACCGGAGCGCAGGTCACTTCCGGAAGCCGGGCGCGCGAGCTCTGCGTGCAGCAGGTCGTGTCCAGCGTGCGCTGGACGGACGAGGTGGCATCGCTGCAGGCGGCCGGCTACGCCCGCTACCTGGAGGTGGGGCCGGGACAGGTGCTCGCCGGGCTGTTCCGGGGTTTCCCGGGAAAGGTCCGATGCGAGGCGGCGGGGACCCTGGAGGCGATCGAGGCGGCCGCGGCGGCCTCCTCCTGAGGTCCCTGCCATGAGCCTGGACGGCGCGGTCGCGGTGGTGACCGGCGGCTCGCGTGGCATCGGAGCCGCTGTCTGCAGCGCCCTGCTGCGCGACGGCGCGAAGGTCTACTCGCTCGCGCGGACCGCAGCGGAAGCGGCGCTGGACGGGCAGGGTGACTACCGGTGGCTGGCGACCGACGTGGGCGACGAGCAGGCCGTCAACGCGCGGATCGAGGAGATCCTGGCGGAGAAGCGGGGCGTGCAGATCCTGGTGAACAACGCCGGTATCACCCGCGACGGACTGGTGTTCCGGATGTCGCGGCAGGACTGGGACGCGGTGCTGGCGCTCAACCTCACGGCGACGTTCCTGACCTGCAAGCTCGTCGCTCGTGACATGGTCCGGCGGCGTTCCGGGTCCATCATCAACATCTCGTCGGTGGTCGGCTTGACCGGCAACCCCGGCCAGACGAACTATAGTGCCTCGAAGGCCGGCATCATCGGCTTCTCGAAGAGCCTCGCGCGCGAGGTGGCAGGGCGCGGCGTTCGGGTCAACGTGGTCGCTCCCGGTTACATCGAGACCGGCATGACCGCGTCCCTCAGCGACTCGATACGGGAGAGCATTACCGGCATGATTCCGCTCGGCCGCACCGGAACGCCCGAGGACGTGGCCGAACTGGTGGCGTTCCTTGCCTCGGCCCGCTCCACCTACGTCACCGGGCAGGTGCTGCAGGTGGACGGCGGGCTGCTGATGTAGCAAGGCTGCGCGCAAGCTGACGAAGGAGATGGGAATGGACAGACGCGTGGTGGTAACGGGGCTCGGCGCCGTCACTCCCCTGGGCAACGACGTCGACACGTTCTGGCGTGCGGTCAGGAACGGCGAGAGCGGCATCGACCACATCTCGTCGTTCGACGTCTCGGACTACCCGTCGAAGATCGGCGGCGAGGTCAGGGACCTCGACCCGTCCCAGTACCTGGACCGGCGCGAGGCGCGCCGCCTGGACCGCTTCGCGATGTTCGCGATGGTGACGGCGATCGAGGCGCTCGGGGACGCGGGGCTGGCGATCGATGACCTGAACCCGGAGCGCACCGGCTGCATCCTGGGGGTCGGCTTCGGCGGCATCCATACCCTACACGCGGAGTTCAAGCACCTGTTCGACCGCGGCCCCAAGGCCGTGCATCCGCTGCTGGTGCCGAAGATGATCAGCAACATCGCGGCCGGCCACATCGCCATCAGGATCCACGCGCACGGCCCCTCCTACACCGTCGTGTCCGCGTGCGCGTCAGCCAACGACGCCATCGGCGAATCGTATCGGTGGGTCAAGGACGGCACAGTGGACATGATGGTGACCGGCGGCGCCGAGGCGGCCGTCGCGCCGCTCGCCCTGTCCGGGTTCTCGGTGCTGCAGGCGGTCACGTCGTCGTTCAACGACGACCCCAAGCGGGCCAGCCGGCCGTTCGACAAGGACCGTGACGGCTTCGTCCTGGGCGAGGGTTCCGGAACCCTCATCCTGGAGGAGCTGGAGCACGCCAGGGCGCGCTCCGCGCCCATCTACTGCGAGGTGGTCGGCTACGGCGTCACCTGTGACGCAAACCACCTGACCGCGCCCCACCCGCAGGGCAAGGGCGCGGTGAACGCGATGAAGATGGCGATCGCGGGCAGCGGCCTGCAGCTCGAGGACTTCGACTACGTCAACGCGCACGGCACCTCGACGCAGCTCAACGACTCGACCGAGACGCGGGCGATCAGGGAGGTGTTCGGCGATCACGCGGCCAGGATGAAGGTCTCGTCGACCAAGTCCATGGTCGGGCACCTGCTCGGCGCCGCCGGCGGCGTGGAGGCGATCGCGACGATCAAGGGGCTGCAGGAACAGTTCTACCCGGCGACGATCAACTACGAGACGCCGGACCCCGAGTGCGACCTGGACTACGTGCCCAACCGCGGCCAGGCGGCTCCCATGCGCGCCGCGATCAACAATGCGTTCGGCTTCGGCGGCCACAACGCGGTGGTCGCCCTGAAGCGCTACGACGGCTGACGGCCTGAGCCTCGCGATGCCAGCCGCAGAGGTGCCGGCCGGAGAGGGGCGGATCGCGGTCGTATCCGACACCCACGACCACTGGCCGGCGCTCGACGCCTTGTGCCGGCGCTTGGCCGACACGGGGTGCACGCACCTGCTGCACTGCGGCGATGTGTGCGCGCCGCTCACGCTGCTGCGGCTGCTGGACGGGTTCGCCGGGCAGGTGGACTTGGTGGCCGGCAACGTCGACGGCGACCACTACCTGATGACCACGCGGACCGCAGGGAGGACGAACTTCCGGTTTCACGGCGCGGAGCTGGCGGAGATCACCGTCGGCGGACGCAGCGTCGCCATGCAGCACTACCCGCGGCTGGCGCGGGCGCTGGCCTCCGGCGGCGAGTACGATGCCGTGTTCTACGGCCACGACCACGTACCCCACGTGGAGCGGCTCGGCGCGGGCGGCCGTTCCGTGCTGCTGGCCAACCCGGGCACGCTGAGCGCCATGGGCCGGACGCCCACCTACGGCCTCTACGACCCGGCGAGCAACGATCTGGAGCTGGTCGACCTGACGGTGTAGCGGCTGCTAGGCGAGCTTGTCGCGCAGCACGCCGATCTCATCCTCGGTCAGCCCGCAGTGCCGGCGCAGGTACCGCTCCACTCCGCCGTAGCAGGTGCGCAGCCAGTGCAGCAGGATCGGCATCAGCTCCGGCGGACAGAACGCGCGCTGGTAGGCGCTCTCGTCGGGCACGACCGGGAGCCCCGGCGTGTCGATCGGTAGATCCCGCAGGCGCGCCAGCCCGTTGCGGGCGGTGTGTCCGTAGTCAGCGGCGATGATCAGTTCCGGCACGTCAGCAAGCGTCAACAGCAGAGCGGCGATCACGCCGGTACGGTCTTTGCCGCCCCGACAGTGGAACAGCGTCGGACCGGCGTCGCGCTGCGCGAGCACTCGCATGATCGCGGCGATCGCTTCGCTGCGCTCGACCAGCCAGCCGCTGTACTGGCGAAACTGGTGGTAGACGGGGAAGCGGGGCAAGCCGGTGGCGTCGTCCACCTGCTCCACGTCGAGCGTTGCGGGGTCCACTCGGTACTGGGGGCCGATCATGTCGACGTGGTGATAGCGCACCGCGGTCACCTCGCGCAGCGGGTTGGGCTCGCGCTGCGTGTAGGCAACCCGGCGCAGATCGATCACGGTACGCACGCTGGCGTCGAGCACTGACGTCACCCCGGCGTCGGTCAGCGCCGACAGGTCGTCGGCGCGGTAGAACACCCCCGAGCGGGTGTGGCCGCCATCCCGGCGTGGCAGCCTGCCGAGATCGCGCATGTTGTAGAGCCCGCCCGCGGCCACCTCGCGCGGGGCGGTGAGCTCCTCGTAGGTCGGCAGGTGCGCACCGCTCATGTCGTGTGCTTCGGCGGCGGGCTGGTGCGGCGTCATCGTCCTGCCGGCGGTCGGAGTCGAACCGACACGGGGGTTACCCCCCACCAGATTTTGAGTCTGGCATGTCTACCGATTTCATCACGCCGGCCGTCGCGCGATCTCATCCGGTTGCGCGCGGGCGGCTCGTGCCCGGTTCCGTGCGGCCGCCACCGCCATCCTAACCGATGCGCGGGCGGGACGGTATGGCTCACGCGTCACCGATCGTGGTCCCGCGGTACGGTCGGCCTTCCAGGATCGCCCGCAGGTTGCCGGTGTCGCTGCCGGTGAAGATCACGGTCATGCCCTGCCGGCCGGCGGCGCGGGTGGCGACCGAGTCGAACGGCAGCCTGCTGCCGGGACGCCACTCACCATCGCTCATCCGCGCAAGCTCCCCCCAGGTCAGGTGGGTGAGCGGACGCGCGCCGGCGTCGAGCTTGGGATCGCCCGAGTAGACCGTCGCCACGTTGGACATCTTGATGACGGTCGATGCGGCGAAGCGCCGTGCCAGCAGCACGGCGTCGTAGTCGGTGGAGAAGCCCGGTTTCCATCCGGCCGCGATCATCACCCGGCCGGAGAAGTCCGTGACGGCGGTCGGGTCGATGATCACGGGGGCGCAGCAGTCCGGCGCGAATGCATGTCGCAGCAGTTCGCCATGCAGACGCGTGGCGGCGATGCCGATCCGGTCCTGCGCGTCGTCGGACGGGGTCGACACGAGCCGGCGATAGGCGGTCTGGTAGCCGCGCGCCAGATCTCCGCCGCCGGTCACGACGATCGCCTTGTCGCCGGACGCGTCCAGGGCGCCGATCACGGCGGCGCGAAAACCGGCGAGGTACGGGGTGGCGCCCGACTCACGCTCGATGAGCGACCCGGAGAGGTCGATGACGTGAACGGACATTGTCGCCGCGATGATACCACCGGCATGCGGGCCGGGTCCTCATGGGGTTGCCTCCGGGCATCGGCATGTCGTTATCATTGCGGAGCGGGGTGGTGACAGAGCGATGGACCGTGACCTGACGGAGTTCCTCGCGGACTGGCAGTACGATGCTGACGACCAGTACCGTGTGATCAAGGCGCGCGACGGGCGTCGCGTGCTGCAAGTGCGCCAACCGCTCGGCATCGAGCAGTACGAGATGGACGGCCGGCCGGACGGCCTGCGTCCGTTCGGCAAGGAGTCGGTGCTGACGGAGATACTCGATCGCCTCGATGCCTGGGACGGCGCCGGCGAAGGAGGTTTCCTGATCGACCATGACGACTTCCTGCGGCTGCAGAACGAGGGAATCCTCTACTACTACCGCTACCTGATCCTGTTTCAGATGGGCGATTTCGAACGTACCATCAGCGACACGGGCCACAACCTGCAGATCTGCGACCTCGTGGAACGGTACGTGGAGGAAGCGGACGATCAGAACGAGATTCTGCAGTACCGGCCCTACATGATTCGAATGAACGCCATGGCGGGCGCCATGCTGAAACTTGGCGCCGAGAATCCGGGCGCCGCCCGCGAAACCCTGCAGCAGGCGATCGACGGCATCGGCGCGCTGGAGGAAGTCGACACTCCGACCTACCACTACGAGAGGCTGCGGTCGCTTCAGTACCTCCGCACCGCCCTGAAGCAGATCAAGGTGCCTGCACAGACCGTGTTGGATCGGTTGAACAGCGCGTTGGATGAGGCGGTCGAGCAGGAAGCGTACGAGCGGGCGGCGGAGTTGCGGGACAGGATCCACGCCCTGCAGCAGCAGCGTCGGACGTAGCCCGCAGCGGCATGCGCGACGCAGCGCGGCGCAGGAGTCCCGCCCGGGTGCCGGACCGCCCGCCGCCCGAACGGCGTTGGGCCTGGTGGTCGGGCGCCGCCATCTTCCTGGTCTGGATGGCCGTGGCGGCGGATGTGGCGGCCGCCCAGGAACTGGTGACCGCCACGGTGTTCTTCGAGGACGTCGCCCGCAGATACGCGGCGATCCAGGACTATCAGGCGAACGTCGTGCTCGCCCGGCGCCGGATCGGGCGGGTCGGCGACGACGGCGCGCAAGCCGGCGCGGCGTGGTGCGGCTCCGAGCAACGGGAGGTGGAGCTTTCGCGCATGGAAGGAGCCCTCTCATTCAAGGACCCGGACCTGCTGCGCATCGACTTCACCGTACCGGCCGGCCAGGTGCTGGTATCGGACGGAGCGATGCTGACGATCTACATGCCCGCGTTGGACTACGTCATCGAGCAGCGGCTCACCACAGGGACTCCGGCGGCCGCTTCGCTGTCGCCGAGCCTGGCGGCGTCCTTGCTCGGCCTGCGCTTCCTCCGCGCAAACTACGGGATCGCCTACGAGAAGGGGCCGGACCCCGTGCGGCTGGGCGACGGATCCGGCCAGCAGGTGGTCAGGCTGCTGCTGGAACGCCGGGTCCCGGAGGAGGCGTTCGAGACCATCGAGGTCGCGGTCGGCGACGACCGGCTGATACGGTGCATCGTCGGCGAGTATCGTTCCGGGGATCGGGTCGCCATCGAGTTCCGGGCGGTGCGCACCGATCAGTCGATACCGGACGCACGGTTCCGGTACGAGCCGCCGCCGGACGCGAACGTCTATCGCGATCTGCTGCTCGGGGGAAGCTGACTGAGCCCATGACGGAGGACGGTCCGGCGCCCGCGGAGCACACGCCTCTTCTCGAAGCCCGTACGGCGCGAGGCATCTCGCTCGAGCAGGCAACACGCGACATCCACATCAGCAAGAATTTTCTGGAGGCACTGGAGGCCGAGGAATACTCCGATTTTCCCGGTGATGCCTACGTCACCGGGTTCATCCGCAACTACGCCGGCTACCTGGAGCTGGATCCCGAGCCGCTGATCGAACGCTACCGGACGCAGCAGGCCGCCAGCTCGGCGGCCGCCGATGTCACACCGGGCCGCAGACGGTCGACGCTGGTGGCGGTGGTGGTGCTGGCGTTGCTGGTGTTCGCGGCCGGTGTGGCCGCATTGCTGCGCTGGGTGATTCCGCCGGCCGGCCTGGGCGGCCTGACCGCGGCCGAGCGCAGTGCGGAGCGACGGGCCGGTCTGACCGGCGATCCGTTCGTGATGACCGATGACGTGGCGATCCGAGTGCTGCCGGTCGGCACCGTGGTGCGGGTTCCGGTCGGAAACCGGCGCCACGACGTGCTGCTGGCCCGCTACGAGAACGGCCTGGTCATCGAGTACGGCGGGAACGAAGTGCTGCTTGCGGTCGGTGGAGAGCGCCTGCTCGACCTGGACGGAGATTCCCGGACCGATCTGCGCGTGCTGCTCAACGATGTCGATCGAACCGTCGATCCGGTCCGGGTGCACCTCACCCTGCAGCTCGGCTCGGCCAGGGGTCAGGCGCTGGTGTCGGTCCCGGGCGGGGGCGCCTGAGCTGGCCGGCCGCACATTGCCGGGTACCGGGACCAGGGGCGGCGGGACGACGCTGATCGAACACCATCTGGAGGTCCTGAACGAGCCGCAGAGGCGCGCCGTCGAGCACTGGGGCGGCCCGCTGCTCATCCTGGCGGGTGCCGGATCGGGCAAGACGCGGGCGATCACCACCAAGATCGCCTATCTGGCCGAGCGGCGCAGCATCCCGCCGTGGTCGATGCTGGCGGTGACCTTCACCAACAAGGCCGCCCAGGAGATGCGCGATCGCGCAACGGCGATGCTTCCGGCGGCGGCCGAAGCGAACATCCGCACCTTTCACTCGTTCTGCAACTGGCTGCTGCGACGCTACGGATCCAGGGCCGGCATCGACCCGGGTTTTTCGATACTGGACAGCGCCGACGCCCTCTCGGTCCTGCGCGACGCCTCCGGCGGTGGATGGGCCGCGGACGAGCTCAAGGCGGCCGCCGATTTGATCGCGCGCGCCAAGGATCACGGACTGCGCCCGAGCGACGACCTGGACCGGCTCGGCGCGCCGGTGGACCTCCCGCTGAACGAGCTCTATGCCGCGTATCAGGAGCATCTGGAGCGCAGCAACGGGCTGGACTTCGGCGACCTGATCTTGCGCGCGATCGACCTGTTGTCGGACGAGGCCGGGGACGAGATCGCCGGGCGCTTCCGGGCGCTGCTCGTGGACGAGTATCAGGACGCGAATCGGGCTCAGTTCCAGCTCCTGCGCCTGCTGGCGCGTGGCGATGCCTACGTCTGCGCCGTCGGTGACGATGACCAGTCGATCTACGGGTTCAGGGGCGCCGACGTGCAGGCGTTCCTGTCGTTCCCGGACCACTTCGCGGGGGCCGAGATCATCCGCCTGGAGCAGAACTACCGGTCCACCCCGCAGATACTGCAGGTCGCGGACTGCGTGGTGGCCGGCAATCGGGACCGCCTGGGCAAGAGACTGTGGACGGAGAACGGGAGCGGGCCGGCACCGCAACTGCACGAGCTGCCGGATCAGGAGGCGGAGGTCCGGCTGTGCTGCGAGCTGGTGGACCGGGACCCCGATCTGGAGACCGCGATCCTGTACCGGATGAACTTCCAGTCGCAGCCGTTCGAGACCGCCTTCAGGCGGCTGCGCATCCCCTACCGGCTGGTCGGGTCCATCGGCTTCTTCGAGCGCCAGGAGGTGAAGGATGCGCTCGCGTATCTGATCCTGACGGTCAACCCGGCCGACACCGTCGCGTTCAGGCGCGCGGTCGCGACGCCGCGGCGCTCGGTGGGTCCCAAGACGGTGCAGCGCATCCTTGCGGTGGAGGCGGATGCCTCCGCACGTCCCCAGGTCGAGACCCTGTTCGACGTCGGACCGCCTGCCGTGACCGTCGTCGACCGGGCACGGGCCGTGCACGGTACCTTGCCGCGCCGGGCGCGTGCCGGGATCGGGGCCTTTCTCGAACTGCACCGGGAGCTGTGCGCGATGGCCGACCATGAGCCGGTGGCGTCGCTGGTGGCTGCCGCCTTGGAGCGCTCCGGCCTTGCCGAGCACTACGCCCGGCTGGACGCGGTGTCCGGCGGCAGCCGCCTGCGTAATCTGGAGCAGCTCGCGGCCAGCGCCGAGCCGTTCGGATCCGGCCCCGGGGAGCTGCGGCGCTTTCTGGAAGCGGCCGGGCTGCACGACTCAGGCGGCGAAAGCGACCAGGAGCCCCGCGGGGCGATCCGTCCCGTCACGCTGATCACCATGCACAACACGAAGGGGCTGGAGTTCGAGCGGGTCGTGATCACCGGGCTGGAGGAGGGGGTGTTTCCGCTGCTGCCGGGCGACCGCGCAGCCGATCCCGGTCGGCCCGACCCCGGTCGGGCCGAGCGCGACCTGGAGGAGGAACGCCGCCTGTTCTATGTCGGCGTCACGCGGTCCCGGCGCCATCTGCATCTCAGCACCTGCGCCCGCCGTACCGTGTTCGGGCAGCGGCGAGATCAGCAGATGAGCCGCTTCCTGTCGGAAATCCCCGACCGGCTGCTGGCCCGTGATGGTGCGAATCGCGGGCAGGGGGAGGCCGAGGACTTCCCGGCCGGAGCAGAGGTCTATCACGAGGACTACGGGAGCGGGGTCGTCACCCGCCGCTGGAGCAGCGCCGGTTCGTGGTTCGTGACCGTGCGGTTCGCCACCGAGCACGAGGGTACGTTCGCGGTGCGTTACTCGGCCCTGGAACGGATCCGATCGTGACCGCGCCCGACCCCGCCGCCCGCTCGCGGCTGGGGCGGCTGGCACCGATCCGCCGGGCGCGTGGCTATCGCCTGTACGACCATCGTGGCCGGCGCTTCCTGGACCTGTGGCAAGGCGGTGGCCGCGCTCTGCTGGGACACCGTCCGGATCGCGCGCTGGCGCGGATCAAGGGCGCCCTGTCCCAGGGGGTGAACGGCGGTCTGCCTTCGGTGTACGAGCGCCGGCTGTGCAATCGCCTCCGGCACCTCATCCCGGGCTTCGAGCCGCTGCTGACCGGCGGCGATGCCGAGGTGCGCGCGGTGCTGCAGCATCTCGGCGTCGCGGCAGGGGAGCTGCACGATCCCGCGGTCGACGCCGATCCGGCGGAAGCTCGCCTGGCGGGGATCTGGCGGCCGTTGCTCGGGCCGACGCCACCGCCCTCCCGATGGCGGGCCGTGGTGCCGGTGCTGCCGTCCACGATCGGGGAGTCGCCGGCGCCGCTGTGCCTGCCGGCGGGGACGGCGGCGTGCGAGCTGGAGCGGCTGATGATCACACCGGCGCCGCAGCCGGCGCCGCTTCTGGTAGCCGGACTGGCCGGACTGGACCGGTTGCCGCGGTACCGTGGCGCACCCTGGGCGCAGCGTGCATGGCCGGATACGCACGGATGCGCCGGCTGGGAGCGGCGGGGACCGTACGTGGCGGCGCGGTGCGATGAGGCCGTCTATGACGCCGTGTTCGACCGATTCCTGCGTGCGGGGATCCTGCTCTCTCCGTTCCACCCGGGACCGAGCATCCTGCCGGACGACGTCTCGGCCGGCGAGGCGGCGGCGCTGATGCGGTTGTTCGCCGAAAGTCCGACAGACTCCTGACAGACTCCTAGCGCCGTCCGAGCCGCAGGAGGAACAGGAACAGGTTGAGCATGTCCAGGTAGAGCTTGAGCGCGCCGAGCACCGAAAGGCGGACGAATGTGGTCTCGTCCATGGCTCCGGCCTCGGCCTGCCAGCGCTTGATCACCTGGGTGTCGTATGCCGTCAGGCCCAGAAACAGCGCTACCCCGCCGATCGAGATCAGGAGATCGAGGATGCCGCTGCCGACCAGGAGGTTGACGACGATGGCGATCATCAGGCCCAACAGGCCCATGCTCAGGAAGCTGCCGATGGACGTCAGGTCACGCTTGGTCACGTGGCCGTACACGCTCATCCCCGCGAACATCCCCGCCGCGATGAAGAACGCCTGAGCGATTTCCTGAGTGGTGTAGACGGCGGCGATCACCGACAGCGTGACGCCGTTGAGCGCCGCGAAGGCGATGAACCCACCGGAGGCGGCGCCGACGCCCATGGTCATGATCCGGGCGCTCAGGAACCAGACCAGCGCCAGCTCGCCGATGATGAGCCCGAAGTACAGCATCGGGGTCCCCAGGATCGCCCTGAACAGCATGTCCTGGCTCACCACGAACCAGGCGACGGCGCCGCTCAGGACCAGTCCGCCGGTCATCCACAGGTAGACGTTGCTCAGCAGTCCGGTCTGGGCAGCGGCGTCGACACGGCCGTGTAATGCGCTTCGCTCGGACATGGCTCCTCCCTGGCCCGGCGAAGCCCGCCGGGGCGTCCTCTCGCTTCGGCGGTCAATGTCCGGCCGTTCACACCAGCCGGTCAAGATCGGGCCGGTCAAGAGTGCCGCGGTACCCGCCTCGGGGCCACGGCGCGGAGTGGAGGCGGCGAGGCGGGACGGTGCAGTTGCTTGACGCGCCGGGAGACGCTACCCTTAGGGGACTCTCAGCGCACGAGGCGACGATGATTGCTCTATTGGTGGGCTTGGTGCTCCTGTTGTTCGCGGTCTACTCGGTACTTCCGGTGCCGTGGTCCATGCAGTGGTGGCCGGACGTCATGGACTTCCTGAAGGGAGGCATCCCGGTGGCAGCCCTGCTCATCGGCCTGATCGCGCTGTTTGTCGGATTCGCGGATATCAAGGACAAGATGGAAGCCAAGAAGGAAGAACGCGAGGCGAAGGAGGCCGAAGCGGCCGAGGCCCGCGGCTCTGGCTCCGGCCCTGCTGGCTCCGGCTCGTCGACGTAGGAAGGCGGCAACGTAGAGCGATGAAAACGGTATTCGTGCGTGCTCGTGACGTCGAGCGACGATGGTACATCGCGGATGCGGACGGCGCTCCGCTCGGCCGGCTGGCGGCACGGGTGGCCAGCGTGCTGCGCGGCAAGCACCGACCCTACTTCGCACCTCACCAGGACCTGGGCGATCGCGTGGTCGTCATCAACGCGGCCAGGGTGGCCGTGTCCGGGAACAAGCGCAGCGACAAGCGGTACTACCGCCATTCGGGCTACCCCGGGGCGTTGCGCAGCGAGACGTTCGAACACGCCATTGCCCGCAAGCCGGTGTTTCCGGTGGAGCAGGCCATACGCGGCATGCTCCCCAAGGGCCGCCTGGGTCGGGAGTTGTTCCGCAACCTGCGCGTGTACGCCGGCTCCGAGCATCCCCACCAGGGCCAGAGCCCTCAACCCATCGACCTTCGATCATTCGAACGGCAATCATCCGAACGGGATCAAAGCTGATGACAGAAACGGACGGCATCAATCTCGCGCTGGGCACGGGGCGCCGCAAGACCGCGGTCGCCCGCGTCTTCCTGCGCCAACCGGTGGTCGGCGCCGACGCCGGAGAGACCGATCTGCAGCGCGCCGCGGCCGGACAGATCAGGGTCAACGGCAAGTCGCTGGACGACTACTTCAACTCGGAGGAACTGGTACGGCGCGTGACGTCTCCGCTGGACGTCACCGACAACCTGGGCAAGCTCAGCGTGCTCATCAACGTGTCGGGCGGCGGGCCGGCGGGGCAGGCGGACGCCAGCCGTCACGGCCTGGCGCGCGCCCTGGATGCCTATGACGGCAGCAACCACGAGAGCCTGCGCGCCAACGGCTTCCTTACGCGCGACCGACGCATGGTGGAGCGCAAGAAGTACGGCCGTCCGAAGGCGCGCAAGCGCTTCCAGTTCTCGAAGCGGTAGGCAGCCCGGGGCGGTAGCCGCGGGCTCCGTGAGCGTGGCGTGACGGCCTTGACCGGGCACGCCGCCACGGCCCTGGAGTGCGCCAAGGATCTGATCGCCCGCCGTGAGCACTCCGTCTTCGAGTTGCGGCGGAAGTTGCAGCAGAGAGGATACGCTCCCGTGGCGGACGCGGTGATCGGATCGTTGACCCGTGCCGGTCTCCTCGATGACGAACGGTTTGCCCGCGTCTGGCTGATCACCCGGACCGGGCGAAAGGCCGAAGGGCGGCGCCGGTTGGTGGCGGAACTGATCAGGCGCGGCGTGAGCGACTCGGTGGCCGAAGCCGTCGTGGAGGACGAGCTGCCCGTCGCCGTCGAGCAGGAATTGCTTCGGTCCAGCGCTTCGGCACTGCGAGCCGCCGGCCACGGCCGCGACGCGATCGCGCGCCGGTTGCTGGCCCGCGGATTCCCGGCGGCGGCGGTGCGCCGGGCGGTCGCGATGGACGAAGGATGGCAGTAGCCTGGAACGGGGACCGAACGATCCCCCGACAGGTGGGGATGGGCCGAAAGCGGAGCCGGAGGCGACGGTTTCGGGGCGCTACCGCGGAGGCGCCCCGGGAAATGCGGCCCGGCCCGGGTAGATCGCCTGATCGCCCAACTCGTCCTCGATGCGCAGCAACTGGTTGTACTTGGCCAGCCGATCGGAGCGTGAGAACGATCCCGTCTTGATCTGGCCCGTCGCAAGCGCGACGGACAGGTCCGCGATGAAGGCATCCTCGGTCTCGCCTGATCGGTGCGACACCACGGCGGTCATGCCGGCCCGGCGGGCCATCTCGACCGCCTCGTACGTTTCGGTCAGCGTGCCGATCTGGTTCACCTTGATCAGGATCGAGTTGGCCACGCCTTCGCGGATGCCGCGCGCCAGGCGCTCGACGTTGGTCACGAACAGATCGTCTCCGACGAGCTGGACCCGGTCGCCAAGCGCGTCGGTCAGCGCCTGCCATCCTTCCCAATCGTCCTCGGCCATGCCGTCCTCGATGGAGATGATCGGATATCGCTGCGACCAATCCGTCCACTGATCCGCCAGGTCCCTGGAGGTCATCGACGCCCGCGCGGTCTTCCGGAAGGCGTAACGGCCGGTCTCGGGGTCGTACAGCTCCGAGGTCGCGGGGTCCAGCGCTATGGCGACGTCATCGCCCGGTTGCAGGCCGGCAGCCTCGATGCTCTCCACGATCAGGCCGAGCGCGGCTTCGTCGGAAGGAAGGTCGGGTGCGAACCCGCCCTCGTCGCCGACCGCGGTCGACAAGCCGCGTTCGGCGAGCACCCGCTTGAGCGTCTGGAATACCTCGGCACCCATGCGCACCGCCTCGCGCAGGCTGGGGGCGCCCACCGGCACGATCATGAACTCCTGGAACTCCAGGCTGTTGTCCGCGTGCGCGCCGCCGTTGACGATGTTGGCCATCGGCACCGGCAGCAGGGTCGAGTGGAACGTGCCGAGATACCGGTACAGCGGCAGGTCCAGGTCGGCGGCCGCTGCGCGGGCCACCGCCAGCGAAACCCCCAGGATCGCGTTGGCTCCGAGCACGCGCTTGTTCGCGGTCCCGTCCAGTTCGATCATCTCGCGGTCGATCCCTACCTGGTTGATGGGGTCGTAGCCGACCAGGTTGGGAGCGATCCGGGTGTTGACGTTCTGTACCGCCTTGAGGACCCCCTTGCCGCCGTAGCGGTCGCCACCGTCGCGCAGCTCGATCGCCTCGTGCGCGCCGGTGGAGGCCCCCGACGGCACCGCGGCGCGTCCGCGTGCGCCGCCTTCCAGGCCGACCTCCACCTCCACGGTGGGGTTGCCGCGCGAGTCCAGAATCTCGCGTGCCGCGATCATCTCTATCGTTGCCATCGCCCAGTTCCGTGCTCAGTCATGCTTGCCTTTGGCGATATAGTAGTGGGTGGCAGGGAGCCGGTGAAGTTCGACCTCGTCGCGGAGATCGTGGAGCGCATCGTGTTCGCGATGGAGGACCAGGGAGCCGACTACTCCGTGGACGTCGAAACCGCGGAGATGGTCAAGGATCGCGGCGCGCACCTGGGGGAACGGTTCGTCCCCATACCTCCGTGGCGGCCGATCGACGGGTTCCATCTCATGGAGCGTTTCGTGGCAGCCCTGCGCAATCCGATCCATCGCGACCGCCTGCGAAACGCGCTGAACTCGCGCGGGCGGGTGTTCCGCGCATTCAAGGACGAGCTCCGGCGCATCCCGTACGTGGAGCAACGCTGGTACCGCTTCAAGATGGCCGAGATGCGGCGGATCGTGACGGAGTGGTACGACCTGGAGCGGCGGTCGCGCGGGCTGGAACGACTCGGGCCGGAGCCGGAAGAGACCGACGACCTGGTGGCCAGCGAATTCGCATTCGGCCGTGCCGATGCCGGGGACCTGGAGCACGTGGTCAGGCTGCACGAGGACGCACGGCACCTCACGGACGATCCGAATGCGTTGCTCGTGGTGGTGCGCGGGAGCCGGCCGGGGATCGTCGGCTTCATCGGCGGGGTGCCGGAAGGGAATGGTAGCGTCTGCGTCGGAGCGATCGCGGTGGCCCCCGAGTTCCGCGGTTTGGGCATCGGGCGGTCGCTGCTCTCGCACTTCATCGACGAAGCGGCGGGAGCCGGCTATTCCTCAGTGCAGGTGGCGTTGTCCGGCCGGGAGCAGGAGTTCGAGCGGCTGTTCGTCCAACAGGGGTTCAGCCCGGTGGCGAAGACGTTCCGGCTACCACTTGTTCCCACGGAGGAGCGGAAACCGTAAGCGGCAGCGCCAGGAACATCCTCCGGGGCGGCGCTCCGTCCGGCTCCTCCGCGGAGATCACGACCCCGAGGTCCAGGGAGAGCCACTCCTGCGTGGCCAGCAGGCGATCGGGAAGATCGAGCAACACCTCGACCCGCGCTCCGGGCTCGATGCTGCCGACCGGTACCCGTACGCCGGCGGCAAGCAGGCTGACACCGGTGCGGGCAACCACGCCGGGATTCTCCACCTGTACCGTGATGGCCACGGGAGACTGCAGCTCGGCGGCCTCGAGGTGCAGTCGCTCCGGGCTGACGACCAGGAACGGCTCCTGGAAGATCACCTTCTCGGAGTCGCCGCGGACCTCTACCGCGCGTTCCAGTCCGGAACGGCTCGCTTCGTCCTCCGGTGTCAGATCGAGGGCATGCTCGTAGAGTGCCGCCGCCAGGCCGGCGCGGTCTTGGGCCTGCGGCAGGTCTCCCCATTCCAGCGAGGCGACCGCATCGGCAAGCGCGAGCTCGGCAAGCTGCCTGGCGATGTCGGTCGGGCCCATGGTGCCGGCGGCATCGTCCGCCTTGATGGTGCCGGGACCACCGAAGCGCAGGATTCGTGCCCGCTGCGAGTCCAGCAGATAGAACTCGTCCCTGCCCGGCGCCGGTTCCAGCACAAACTGGGCCGGCAAGATCTCCCGGCCTTCGTCCGGAGCGTTGAGCAGCCACTTCGGGCGTCCGAGTTCGTCGAAGGCCCAGACCAGCCCGGAGCCGCCCAGAAGGACGGTTCCGTCCTCAAGCACCGCGAGCGCATGAGGAAACTTGAGCATCCGCGGGTCCACCTGGGGGCGAATCGAGTCGATCTCGCGGCCATCCAGACCGGCGATCACGACCCTGCGGTCGAACTGGTCGTACAGCACCATGCGCCGCTGGTCGTCGACGTCCATGGCGTTGATGAATGGCGCGGCGACTGGTACGGGGCGCTCCTCGATAGCGAGCTCGGTCAGGTGCACGTAGGCCGGTCCGTTCCTGGTAAGGGCAGCCAACCCGCCGCCCGGGACGGCATCCAGCCGCCGCGCGTCCGGCAGGTCGAGGAAGGCCATGTCGTCGTCTCCGTTGCGCCGGCGGACGATGCGCGCGTGGTTCAGGTCGATCGCGAGCACGTCATGGGTCCAACTGGTGCGGGCGATCTCCTGTGGGGCCGTGGCGCCCGGCGGGCGCGCCTCCGGCAGCAGCGATGCCGGGGTAGCCGCGATCAGCTCGAAGCGCGGCCCCAACTCGGCGGACCCTCCGGTCAGCAGCACGCTGACGCCGCCGTCGTGCGCGGCGAGGTCCAGGATCTGCTCTTCGTACCCGAACGCGGACTCCACCACGGCCTCCGCGTCGCCGGTGGCCCGATCGACGGTGCGGAACAACGCGGCAATTCTTCCACCGTCGATCACGTCGGTGATGTCAGGCGGAAGGTAGATCGGCGGCGGGAAGCCGGCGCGCGCCGCCTGCAGGTACCCGAGGTCGGCGACCAGTGCGGCGACGACCGTGTCGAGCCTGGTGGCGGAGGCCGTGCGCACGGTGGACGTCAGGGCACGCCCGGCCTCCAGGTCGGAGCTGGTGACTATCAGGTCCAGCCCTCCGGCACCGTCGTGGACGCCGATCTCGACCCGGATGCGAGACGGAAAGTCGGGGGGAATGCCGATCTCCTCGGAGGACAGGATCTCCTGCAGCCGTTCGACGAGCCGGCCTTCATCCAACTCCGCACGCGGGTCGATCGACCACTCGGCGATTCGCAACCCCACGGCCGGAACACTCGCGATGAGCAGGGCCGCGAATGCCACGGCCGCTCTGAACGAAGTCATGTCGCCATCATCCCCGATATTTGGAATCATGTGTCTGGACTGCCGAGTGCGCTTCGGTAACTTCGTCCCACGGCTGCACGTGATCGGCGTATTCTATGCTGCGCTCGTGGCCCTTGCCGAGCAGCAGCACGGTGTCGCCCGGTCGTGCCAGCTCCACGGCCGTACCGATCGCTTCACGCCGGTCCGGGATGAGCCGGGGCGCCGGCGCCCCGGCGACGAAGCCGCCGGCGATGTCCTTGAGGACCATCAGCGGATCCTCGCGGCGCGGGTCCTCATCCGTAAGGATCACGATGTCGGCGTGCTCGGAGGCGATCCGGCCCTGCATGGCCCGCTTCTCGCGATCCTTCTCTCCGGCTGAGCCGAACACGACGATGGTGCGGCTGTCGGCGGCACGGTCCGCACCGCGGCACAGCCGCAGCCCGGCGAAGAGTTGCCGAAAGGCTGCCGGCGTGTGGGCATGGTCGACGATCATCGTGAAGCCGCGGTCGTTGCGGATCTGCTGCATGCGTCCCGGAAGCGGGCTGAGAACCGGCAGCGCATCGAGCACGTGGTGCGGGGCAGCTCCGCCGGCGCCGGACGCCAACAGCAGGGCGGCGGCGATGTTGCCGGCCTGCACGGGGTCGCCGACCTGCACCCGGCACTGCCTGCGGACGTCGTGCAGCCGGACGGCCAGAGTCAGGCCGGAGCCGTCGGCTGCCAGAACCGTTGCGGTGCAGTCGGCCTCGTCGCCGCCGTGGGACGCCGGCGAAATGGTGCTGAAGCTCTGCGCCGCGGGGAACCGCGCACGCAGGTCGTGCCACGCCCCGTCGTCCCGGTTGAGCACCGCCACGCCGCGGGAGCCGTCCGGACGATCCCGGACCATGTCCAGCAACGCCGCCTTGGTGTCGCGGTACCGCTCCCAATCGCCGTGGAACTCCAGGTGCTCGTGGGTTACGTTGGTGATCGCCGCTGCGGCAAGCGGCAGTCCGTGCACCCTGCCGGCGGCCAGCGCGATCGAGGTGGCTTCGATGACCGCGGCGCGGCGGCCGAGGCCGGTCATGGTTGCCAGCAGCCCATGCAGCTCCGGAGCTTCGGGAGTCGACAGCCGCCAGGGCGTATCCACGACGCCGGTTCCGTCGTCGACGTAGACGCTCGACACCAGTCCGGCCGGGAGGCCGAGACGGTCGAGGAGCAGCTTCGTGAACCACGCCGTGGAGCTCTTGCCGTCCGTGCCGGTCACGCCGACGAGCAGGAGGTTCCGTGCCGGGTCGCCGGCGTGCCAAGCTCCGGCGACCGCGAGGGCCGTCTTCACGTCCGGCACCTGCAGGTAGCAGACGCCGGGGGCGTAGCCCGGCAGATCGCGTTCGTGGATCACCGCGCGCGCGCCTCGGCGCACGGCGTCGGCGATGAAGCGGTGGCCGTCGTCCTTGTTGCCGGGCCGGGAGACGAACAGTGCGCCGGGACCGGCCTGGCGCGAATCGTAGCGGATCGCGTCGATGGGGCCGGCCGCCTCGCCCCGGACGCGAACTGTGCCGATGCGGTCTGCCAAGTCCGCCAAGTCCCGCTGTCGAGGCGTGGGAGGAAGATCGCTCATGCCGTCCATCGGCAGTGAGGGGCTCGCCCACTCGCGGGCGCTGGAAAAAAGGCGGATGCGCGCATCAATCGGACCCACTCACTATCATCGGCACGATCACGCCCCGGCTTGCGCGTCACCTGGCCGACCCCGGCCCCGCCGGGGTCGCGTGCCGACCGCGTTGCGCGGGCTTCAGCGCTGTTCGTACAGGTAGTCGAAGAACTCCGCGTCGGTGGAGAGGGTCTTCTGGAAGTTCGGCAGCAGCGCCCGGTACGCCTCGATCGCCTTGAAGAAGGCATAGAACTCGGGGTCGGTGTTGTAGGCGTTGGCATAGATCGCGGCCGCGTCGGCGTCGGCCTGACCGCGGATCACCTTGGCTGTCCGCTCTGCCTCCGAGATGATCTCCAGCCGCTCCTTTTCGCGCTTGCCGAGCCATTCGGCCTTGAGTCCCTCGCCGTCGGAGCGCCACGCCTGCGCGACCTGCTGCCGCTCGGTGATCATGCGGCTGTAGACGCTCTCGGTCAGGTCGTCCGAGTAGCGGATCTGGCGGATGATCACGTCGAGCAGCTCGATGCCGTAGAGCGCCTCCGCCTCTTTCGCGCGCCCCAGCATGTCGTTGGAGAGCTCGTCGCGTCCCTTGTCGATGGACGCGAACGTGACTTCGGTGTAGGTGTCGCCCAGGATCGAGCTGGCGTCCTGGGCATCGTCGGTGGACCGCCGCACGATCTGGTTGATCACGTCGGAGTTGCGCACCGCCTCCTGCAGCCGGTTGTTGGAGATCACTTCCTTGACCGCGGAGTCGATGACCGCGTCGAGCCGCGTCTGGGCTCCCTGCTCGTCCTGGACCGACTCGTAGAACAGCACCGGATCGACGATGCGCCACCGCGCCGTGGTGTCCACGTAGATGAACTGCCGTTCCTGCGTCGGCACCAGGGTCGGGTCGCCGTCCCAGGAGATGATCTTCTTCGGATAGCGCACCACCTGGTCGATCAGGGGCGCCTTCAGCGCCAGCCCGGCGTCGGTCTTGGAGCGCACGATGCGGCCGAACTGCAGGATGATCGCCTGCTGGCCTTCCTGCACCACGTAGAACGGCCCGAGCATCAGGAAGATCAGCAGGGCGGCGCCTGCGACCACGACGATCGTGATGAAACGCTTCACTGGTTCCCTCCGAGCGACAACTCCTGTCCGAGCTGCTTGAGCGGGATGAAGTTGGTCAGGTTCTTGTCGATGAGGTCGGTGCCCTCGGCGTCCTTGAACACCTCCTCGAACATCTCGTAGTAGAGGCGTGTGCGGGTCACCTCCGGGCTCTTGCGGTACTCCTCGTACAGGTGCACGTAGCGCGCCACGTCACCCTCCGCGCGGTTGAGGCGCTCGGCCTGGTAGCCCTCCGCCTCGGCGATGAGCCGGTCGGCCTCGCCGTGGGCGCGCGGGATCGTCTGGTTGTAGGCTTCCTTGCCCTCGTTGATCAGGCGGTTGCGGTCCTGGATCGCCTTGTTGACGTCCTCGAAGGCGTTCTGCACCGCGCCGCGTGGCGGCACGACGCTCTGCAACTGCACCGCGTCCACGCGCACGCCGATGTCGTAGCCTTCGATGCCGAACAGGGCGTTCATTTCCTCCTGCGCCCGCAACTGGATGACCGGCCGCTCGTCGCCCATCACGTCCAGGATCGCGCGGTCGCCCACCAGCCGGTTGAACACCGACCGGGAGATGTCCTTGATCGTCGTCTCGCCGTCGACGATGTTGAACAGCCATTTCTCGGGCTCGATGATCCGGTACTGGATCGACCACTTCACGTCGACGATGTTGAGGTCGCCGGTCAGCATCACCGACTCCTCGGGGAACTCCTGCGTGGAGAACACCGTGCGCACGCCGGCCTCCTCGGTGCGGAAGCCGAACTCCAGCTTGTGCAGCACCTCGGTCTCCACGTTGTAGACGCGGTCGATCCCGAACGGCAGCTTGAGGTGCAGGCCGGGATCGCTGGCCCGGCCGACGTACCTGCCGAAGCGCAACAGGATGCCTTTTTCGCGCGCGTCCACGACGTAGAAGCTGGACAGCACGATGATGACCAGCAGGACCGCGCCCAGCATGAGGCCGACCGCCCGCGGGCTGAAGCTGCCCGGCGCGCGCCGCTCTGCGGATGAATCGTTTTCGGACATGGGGATCCTCCCTTGAGGGGGACGGGGACCGGCGGTTTAGGCCGCCCCTTACACGATGTCGACGATATACCCGGAGCCGCGCCAGGGTCAAACCGGAGAGTTCCAAGGCCGTGCGATGCCGGGAAACCGTCGCGATACCTGAATAAAGTTCATGATTCGATTGACTATGTGAAGGGATGTGCCTAGGTTCGGGACATGGCATCGGATGTCCAACCTCCGCTGGGACCGTGCCCGATCTGTGATCAGCGGCTGCAGGTTGCCGAATATGCGTGCGGGTCGTGCGGCGTCACCATCCGCGGTCGCTTCGAGCGCTGCGACCTGTGCGCGCTGCCGGACGACCTGCTGCATTTCGTGCGGCTGTTTCTGCACGTGGAGGGCAACCTGCGGGAGGTCGAGCGGCAGCTGGGGATGTCCTACCCGACGGTCAAGGCCCGCCTCAAGGCGATGAATGCCGCGCTCGACGGACCGGGCGAACGACCGGGCGCCGGCGCTGCGGAAGGAGGCGACCAGGGCCGACTGCGCCTGCTGCGCCGCCTCCGTGACGGGGAGCTGTCGCTCGGTGAGGTCATACGGCGGCTGCACGCAGAGGACGCGGGCGCCGGGGGAGGGAACGATGGATCGGATCACTCTTGATCTGGATGGCGTCGCGGAGGTTCGCGTCACGACGCGCCGGCGGGGCGTTGTCGCGCGCGCGGTCGAAGGCGACGCCGGGACCCTTGCGGGTGACGGTCTGGATGCGATCCGCGTCGCGCGCGACGGCGACCGGTTGGAGATCGCGGAGCCGCGGCGCGATGACGACGAAGAGGCCGGCGGCACCCTCGAGCTGTCGCTGCCGGCGGCGCGCTCGTGGGAGCTGAGCGCGGACAGCGCCAGCGGCGCGGTGCTCGTGGCCGGCATGGATGGAACGGTGCGGGTCCGCACGGCGAACGGAGCGGTCACCCTGCAGGACCTCACGGGAACCGCGGACGTGCGCTGCGCCAACGGGTCGATCACCGCCGAACGGATCGCCGGGCAGTTGAACGTGTCGGCGGCCAACGGCAAGATCACCGTGCGCGACGCCGAGTTGACCGGGGGCAAGTTTCAAAACGCCAGCGGCCGCATGGCCCTGCAGCTCCGGCCCACCGGCGACGGCAAGGTGTCCGTGATGTCGGGATCGGGCCGCGTGCTGCTCGCGTTGCCGGACGATGCCGACCTTGCGGCCACGGTCAAGTCACGTGGCCGGCTGGTGAACAGGCTCGGATCATCGGTGGTCACCACCGGGCCGGGCTTCGCGCAGGTCACGCTCGGCTCCGGAGCGTTCTCGATCTTCGTACACACGTTGGGGAGGTGTGAGCTGGTGGGCTTCGACGAATTCGACGGCAAGGAGCAGCGGGCGGGAGAACGGGCGTTCACCGACGATGACGACCATGCGTGGGACGATCCGGACTTCACGTTCGAGATCCCCAACGAGATGTGGGAGTTCCTCAAGGAGATGCGCGGCTACGGCCTGAAGTTCGGCAAGCTGGGAGAGGAGATCTCGCGTCAGGTGTACGAGGCGTTCGGCGCCGCAGGTGGCGGTCCCGGGCGCCGCGGCGCCGGCTTCCGGCGCGGGCCCGGTGAACGGCGATGGCGCGGCGCCGGACGTGCGCACCATCATGACGGGCCGGGACGGAAGGGCGGCCCGCGGCCTGCACAGGCCGATGCCGCCGGCACCGAGGAAGAGGTCAAGCTCGTGCTCGACATGCTCAAGGAAGGCAAGCTCTCCGCCGAGGAGGCGGCCCGCCTGATCAGCGCGCTGCGCCGCTGAGGGGCGCGCCAGACCCGCTTCGGTGCATGCTCTGCCGGTGAGCGGGGCAGAAGCGGCCAACATCGATGCCGCCGGCGATGGGTGCGGCGGCCTCCGGGTACGGCGTGTCGAGCTGGACGCACTGGCCGGCGACGAGCTGCTGCAGAGCGGGTTCTGGGGATCCTTTCGCGCCCGGCTCGGCTGGCGCCCGCTGGCGGTCGCCGTTTCCGGCGCCGGCGTCGCCGGAACGGTTCTCCTGCTCTGCCGCCGGACGCCGGCCGGCACCTTCGTGTACTGCCCGTTGGGACCGGGGGCCGAGCCGCCTTCAGCGGCGTGCGGCGCCTATCTCGATCGTCTGGCGCGAGCGGCTCGACCGCTGCTGCCGCCGGCCAGCTTCGCCGTCCGTTTCGACCCGCCGTGGCCGGAGGATCGCTGGTCCGGCCGGTGGCGCGCCGCCCCGGCCGTGCAGCCGCAAAGCACGGTGTTCGTCGACCTGCAGCGCGGCGAAGCCGATCTGCTGGCCGCGATGAAGCCGAAGACGCGCTACAACGTCCGGCTCGCCGAGCGCCGGGGCGTCGTCGTTCGCGAAGTGGGCGCCGCGGGGCTCGACGGCTGGTACCGCCTGCATCGCGACATGGCCCGCCGCCAGGGCATCACCCGGCACAGCCTGCGCTACTTCCGAGAGCTGTTTCTGACCGCCGACACCTGCCCGGGCCGCCGTCCGCGCCTGCTGCTCCTGATGGCCGCGTACGAGGGCGAGGACGTGGCCGGCATCGTCGTGTCGCTGTACGGCAGACGTGCGCGCTACCTGTACGGCGCGTCGTCGGATCGCCACCGGCACGCGATGCCCAACTACGGCCTGCAATGGACGGCGATGCGCCTGGCCCGGGAAGCGGGCTGCCATACCTACGACCTGTTCGGCATTCCCCGCACGGCCGACCCCGCGCTGCCGATGGCCGGCCTCTATCGCATGAAGACCGGGTTCGGGGGGGAGATCGTGCACCGCGCACCCGCCCACGACGCGGTGCTCAACCGGCCGCGGCACGCCGCGTTTCGCGGGGCGGAGCGGGCACGGGCCTGGTACCTGCATCGCGGCCGTGCTCCGGGACACGGGGGCTGACCCCGCCCGCGGCGGGCGGCTTTGAGCGGCTCCGCGAGCCGGAGCTAGAAGAATCCGGCCGGGGCGGCCCCCTCGATCCGGAACAGCGGCCTGCCGGCGCTCATCCCCGGCCAGGGAATCGCGGCGCCGACCAGGAGCAGCGTGACCACCACGGCGACCACCGTTCGCCGGAAACGCCGCTCTGCCGGCGCGCGCTTGATCCGCCCGGTGGCGATGCTCATGAACGTGACCGCGATCGCCATGAGAAGCGCGTGCTCCACCAGGAAGTAGCGGATCTGCGCGTCGCGCATCGCGGCGCCGAGGTCCTCCATCGCCACGCGGACCAGCGGGCTGAACGCCACGTACAGCAGCAGACCGATCAGGAACTGCAGGGACAGCAGGTGGGTCGCCGCCTGCAGGAGCGCCGTGTCTCCCCGGCGCCACTGCGCGCGGCCCGCCCAGCCGGACGCACCGCGTACCAGCAGCAGCAGGAGCAGCAGCAGCAACGGCCAGCGCAGGTAGGAGTGCGCGATCAGCAGAATCGAGTACACGCGGAGAACATAGAGCCACGGGCGGCCGGCATCAAAGCGATGCCGCGAGCTGACGCGAGGACGCGTGCTGCCGAACCAGCGCCCGGAAGCGATCGCCCCGGTCGAATTCGTTGCGGAACATCCCGAACGACGCGCACGCAGGGGAGAGCAGCACCGTCGCTCCGGGCGGGGCTGCCCGCCGCGCCGCGCCGAATGCCTCCTCCAGTGACGGGAACGGGCCGTCGCAGGCCACCCCGGCGCGGCGCAACGCCGAGTCGAGCTTGGCCGTGGCGCTGCCGGCGAGCAGCGCGCAGCGGAGCACGGATCCTGCCGAGGCGGCCAGTTCGGTGAAGTCGAGATCCTTGTCCGCTCCGCCGGCCAGCAGCACCACCGGCGCCGTCACGCCGGCCAGGGCCGCGATCGTCGCCTCGGGGATGGTGGCTGCCGAGTCGTTCACGAAACGGACGCCCGCCACTTCGCCGACGGGCTCCAGGCGGTGCGGCAGCCCGCGGAATCGGCGGAGAGCCCGACGTATCGTCGCCGGCTCGATGCCGAACGAGGCCGCCGCCGCCGCCGCCGCCATCAGGTTGGTGCCGATGACGCGGCCGGCGGCCGGGAGCCACGCCGTGTCGAACGCGACGCCCGAGCGGCCTTCCACCGAGACGCGGCCCACGCCGTCCTGCAGCCATGCGCCGTCGCCCGCCGGACGCTGCCGGGCGGAGCACAGGACGATGCGGGCGGAGGCGCCGTCGGCGAAGCGCCGGTGCCATGGATCGTCGGCGTTGAGCACCAGCACAGCGTCCGGCGGCTGTGCCTCGGCGATGACACGCTTGTCCTGCAGGTACTCTTCCATGGAGCCGTACCGGTTCTGGTGATCGCGCAGCAGGTTGGTGACCACGGCCACCGGCGGCGCCAGCAGGCCGCGACCGCGCAGGTCTCCCAACTGCCAGGACGACAGCTCCAGCACCACCGGGGTGTCGGCGGTCAGCTCGTCCAGGAAGTCCAGCGGCGAGCCGCCGATGTTGCCACTCAGGCGGGTTGCCGGCTCCTTCTCGCGCAGTATCGCTGCCAGCGCGGCGGCGGTGGTCGACTTTCCCTTGCTGCCGGTGACCGCCAGAACCGGCGCCGGGCAACGGGCCAGGAACAGCGACTGCTCGGTCTCCACGTCCGCTCCGGCGTCGCGCGCCGCCGCCAGGAACGGCGAACCCGGAGGCACGCCGGGGTTCTTCACCACCAGGTCGCAGGCGGTGAAATCACCCATCCGATGGCTCCCCAGGCTCAGCCCCACCCCGGCCGGCAGCGCATCGACTGCCGGCTTCAGCTCGCCGGCCGTCTTGAGATCGGTGACGGTGACGCGAGCGCCGCGCGCGTGCAGGAAGCGGGCTGCCCCAAGGCCTCCGCCGTTGAGGCCGAGTCCCATGACGGTCGCGCGCAGCCCGCGCAGCTTGGCGGGCGGCCGGCCGGCGGTCAGTTGTCGGTCCCTCCCCGGTTCTGGCCGTCCCCTCCCCCGTCCTGGCCGTCCGAGGCCTGCGTGCCGACTGCCGACGCGGGAATCGGCACCCGTTCGACCGGCTCCAGCCGCTCGATCACCCAATCCTTGCCGGTCCATCGCAGCCACAGTCGCTCGGTCACGAGCACACCGGGTGGATCGGTCACGCTGGCGATGTCTTCGAGGTTGGGCGTCCAGAAGTGATAGTGGGTCCTGAAGATCGGCTGGGGCTCACCCTGTTCCGCGTGTATCTCCAGGTCCGTGATCCCGTAGACCCGAAAGGGCGGCTGCTCGATCCGGCCCAGCTCATCCCACTCCGGCGCCGGCACCACTCGGCTTCCCCCGCGGTTGGCGAGAGCCATGCGGGACTCCAGGAACATGTGCAGGGTTTCATTGATCAGGCCCTGGCCGGCATTGTCGGTGGCCGCGTCCTCCATCGGCTCCGTGTCCATCGCGTTGATGGATCTGTAGAACAGCTCGACCACCTCCGCCGGCTCCAGGCCACGCGTGACCGGCGGCGCGAGCGCGCGGCCCAGGATCGGCACCAGGATCGACAGCGCCACCGCCGCTCCGGCGCCCCAACCGATCAGCCGGCGCCAGTTACGGTTGAGGAACCGGCTGCGCGCGAAGCGCCGTTCGGCCAGCTCCGCTTCGGTGTCCGCTGCGCGGAGCGCCTCCGGCGGCGGATCGCCGAGCCCGGCCAGCGCGCCGGACGCGGCATCATCGCCGAGCAGCAGATCCCACGAGGCAAGGGTGGGCACGTCCTGCGATCCCTGGCCCAGGGAAGCCATCACGGTGTCGCACAGCTCGGCCGGCGCCGACGGCTGAAAGGCTCGTGGTGAGACCACCGGGAACCCGCGCACGCGGTCGTGGATCGCTTCCTCGGAATCCCCGTCGAACGGGTAGCGGCCGCACAGAACCCGGTACACGGCGACGCCCAGCGCGAACGCGAGCTGGTCGGGGCCCTGGCGGTGTGGATGCAGGTAGCGCTCGACGTGCGCCAGGCGCTCGGCGGGTGACTTGACGCCGTTCAGCCGGTCCATCACCGCCGGCGGCAGCAGCAGCAGGCTGCCGTCCTCGGCGAAGACCACGGCGTCTCCCTGCAGTGGACCGCCGAAGTCGACCCGCTCGGAGAGCGCTTTCAGGGCCGTCGCCAGCCGCTGCAGGCGCTGGCCGCGGATCGGCGACGGCGGCTCGGCAAGCGCCTCGTCGAGGGTGACGCCGCCCACCCACGGACCGACCACGTAGACCTGCGCCCCGTGGTGCCGGTAGCCGGAGAAGCGCCAGACCTGGATGGTCGGAGGACTCCCGGCGGCGCCGTCCGACACGATCCAGCCGTCGGACTGCGTCACGGCGCCGAGCTGCGCAAGGCTGTACTGGTTGTGCCGCGACCCTGCCGGAATGCCGAGCAGCGCCTCGCCGTCCAGATCGAGCCGTTCGGGGCGTGCCACGTCGAGCCGTACTATAGCTGATGGCGCGGCTGGCCGGGTGACGGGACCGCCTGCTCCGCGCCCGCGTCGCCACCGGAATCCGCGGGGCCGAGCAGCCGGCGCAGCCGCGCGCGCTCCAGCCTCACGAACAGGTTCTTCTCGCGCATGGGGACCACGGCTCCGGGCTCACCGCCCTTCACGCGCCGCAGGTTCTTGACCTGCGTGTAGTGGACGTCGGCGTGGCCGTTCCGGCGCGCCTTGCTGAAGAACACGGCCAGGGTGGCGGCATCCAGCAGCACCGGCAGCGGCGGGCTCTTGCCTCGCCGGGCGGAGAGGAACACGTGGGCTCCCGGATGGTCGCGGCAGTGGAACCAGTAGTCGTTGCCGCGGGCCGCGTGCCGGAGGATGGCGTCGCTGGCGACTGCCGATCGCCCGACGCGCAGCACCCAGCCGGCTGACGCGAACAGGTTGCCCGGCCCGCCGGACGCGTCGCCGGACGAGTGCCTGGACGCCGGCTTCGACGCGGCGCCGGCATCGGTTGCGGAAACGGCCGGGCCCAGCGCACGAAACGCCTGCCAGTGTCGTTGCGCGGCGGCCAATTCGCCCTGCAAGCGCTCGACCGCCGCGCGCCGCCGACGATACTCGCGGAAGTAGCGGCTCGCGTTCTCGGCCGGCGACCACCGCGGGTTCAGCGTGATCTCCGCGCCGCCGTCGGCCGCCGGCAGCCGGCTCACCGATCGGTCGAGGAGATGGGCGTTGGCCAGGATCGTCTGGCCGGCCGCACGCATGGCCTGGTAGTCGGCTGCGTGTCGCACGGCGGCGCGCAGTCGGGCGATGCGGACGGCGCGGCGCCGGCGCTCACGCTCGAACCGGATGCGGCCGGCGTGCGCGTCGCTCACGGCGCGTGCGATCCGTTCCCGCGCGCGGTAGTGCGCGTCCAGGCGTGCGCTGTAGTCGCCGGCGCCGGCCAGAGGGCGCAACCGGTAGCGCTGCGGGTCCCGGCCGCCGACCTGGACCGACGGCGCGAAACGGGAGCCGGCCGCCTCCCCGCGTCGCGGGCGCCGGAACAAGGCCTCCAGGATGGTCCCCCGATCATCGGTGACCACGCAGTTCGAGGCGCCGCTCCACAGACGCAGCCAGATGATGCGCCGTCGCGTCCCGGCCCCGCAGTGGATGCGGACGATCCGCTCCGTGCCGAGTTGCAGCGCCGAATCGATTCGGCTGTTGCGCACGTGCGCGCGCAGAAAGGTGGCGAATCGTGACGGGGGTGCCCGCCCTCCCGGAAACGGTTCGGCGGTGCGATGCAGCCGGCTGCCGCCGGCGAGACGGCACAGGAGGGTGAGCCGGCCGGGGCCGATGCTCCGGTCCGGGGCAGCCGGACGATGCAGTGAGAACAGCAGCGTCGCCGGGCCCGTCTGCGCGACGTCCCGTATGAAGGTGCCCTTGAGATCCAGCTCGACGAGTACGCGGTCGATCTCGCGCCAGTTCAACGCCGGCCCGAACGCCTGAGCTCCGGACGAGGTGCGCGTGCGGTCGTGTGCCACGATGGACTCCCAATGAAACCGGGCCGCGGCCTCCGCGGCCATGCCCGGCGTCCGGCGACGGCCCGGACGGCCTCTAAACGGGAGTTTGGTAAACGTATGTAAGGCCCGGCGCGGGAGGCGCCGTGAGGCCGGCCGCGTGGGCTGGCACCGTTCTTGCTGACCGCTTCGGCATGACGTCTTGCATCATCCGTGTCTCGTTCGCGCTCTCCGTCGCCGCCACCTTGTCTGCGCAGGAGCTGCAGGTCGACCTCGCCGGCAATGCCGCGGAGGTCGAGACCGCGGCCGTCGAGGTTCTCCTGGACGAACTGCGCCTGATCGCCCGAACCGATCGGGACAGAGCACGCTCTGTCGCCGGGGTCGATACCGGGTCGCTCACCGTGGGGCCGCTGCGGCTTGCCGGCCTGACCCGCCTGCTCATGACGACCCCGCTCGGCGTGTATCCCTGGAGCTCCGCGCTGACCGCCGATGGTGGCGCGCTCCTGGACGCGGCACGCGTTCCCTCGGGGCGGTTCGGCGCGGCGCTGCGCGCCGAAGACGCCTACGTCTTCGTGATGCGCCGCTCCGCGACGCTGAGTCGGTTCGGAGCCGGCGGAAGAATCCGGCACGGTTCCGGACTGCAGGCGGAGTTGGCGGCCGTATTCTCGCGACTCGCGCCTGCGACCGAGGGAACGCCCGCCGAAGAGCGCGTGGAGCCCCGCGAGCGGATGATCCACGCGGTCGCCCGCTTTCACGGAGCCGGCAGCCTGCTGCGCGTGGCGGCACTGCCTATCGTCATGGCGGCAGACCGGCTGCCGCCGTCGGGCGCGGGAGTGGTCAGCGCGGGGCTGGTCGCCGACTGGCTCACGCTGGACGGCTCGCTGGCGCTCGCCGGCCGAGGCTACTTCACGGGCGACGCGAAACATGCCGGGGGAGCAGCCGCGGCGCTCCGCATGCGCGTCGCCGGCGACTCCTGGCCGTCGCTGGAGCTCCGCTCGCGGTGGCGCGCCGACGCGGCGCCGGAGCAGGTGATGTCCGCCCGGCTTGCCGCCAGCGCGGGGCTCTCATCCGGGTTCGCCGGCCGTGCCGAGATCTCCCATCGAAAGACCCGCTCGTCGGATCGCGTGCGCGTCTCCGGGCGGGCGGAGGTACGTGGTCGCGGCAACCGCGCCTGGCTGTCCGGATCGGCGAACGTGACCGGCGATCGCACGACCCCTCGCGTCGAGATCGGAACGCGGCTCCGGGTTGACCCTCGGCTGCAGCTCACCGTGGCGGCCGGCTGGGCCGGAGAGTGGAGCGCCCGCGTGGAATGCGTTCTGCGGGATGCCGGCAACGAAGCGCGCCTCGACCTCGACGACGCCGGTGACTGGGGGATCGGGCTGAAGCTGCGCCGCTGAGCGCCCCGATGCCGGTTGGCTTCATGGATGGACGGGAAACCTCCCAGGCGGTCACGTGCGCTTATCGTTGAGCTTCGGCCTTGACCGCGACCTTACATTCATCGTTCCCAACGCTACCCGACTTCCACGAAGAGGGTGGCAATGCCGAAACCGGTTTGAAATCACAGGCGCTTGACTCGATCTACAAGATTCGCCATTCGAGGGATGGACAGGTTCACCCCGGCGTGGTACGTCAACAAGTGCCTCGTGGCAGAGGCTCGGGAGGAAGACGGCGATGAGGAAGAGACCGCGTGACACGGCGGGGCTCGCCCGGCTGATCGTGGACATGGCGACCGGTGAGGTGTCGAGCGACACGCCGGAAGTGCTTGCCGCGATGAACGGCCAGGAACCGAAAGGCCGGGCCAAGAGCGCCAAGGCCCGCGCCGACAGCCAGACGCCGGAGCGTCGCCGCGAAGTGGCACAGAAGGCCGCCGCCGCACGATGGGAGGGCCGCGAGCAAGGAGCGGCAGATGAGTAGCCCGCAGCCGAAGAGCCAGGAGGCAACATCGGCGGCGCGGTCAGTACGGCGAGCCAAACAGCAGCCGACGATCGAGAACGTCGTGACCGCGATGGAGGCGATCCATTCCGATGTGGCGATCCTGAAGGATCAGGTGGAATCGCTGCTGCCGCTCAAGTCAGAGGTGGCCGTTCTCAAGGAACACGTGGAATCGCTGCTGCCGCTCAAGGGCGACGTGCGGAAGCTGCTGAATCACTTCGGCTTGGTTGCGGGGGACGCACCGTGAGACGACTGCCAGTCTGGGACCAAGTGCTGATGCGCCTTCATCGCAAGTGGTTATTCTCCGTTGCGGGCTTGGTGCTGCTAGGGTTGTTGGCCTACTTCGTGATCGACTACGTAGGCTGGAAAATTTTCGAGGCCGACATGCTTCGTCGGGGAGGTAGTCGGATACCATGAGTGGTGCGACCGCACCCGCGTCGCGCCGATGGTGGAGCGCCGAGACGACCGCGAGTGTGGCCGTTGGCGCCACACTGCTGCTGGCACTGTTCGCGCTAATCGCGCCACTGCGCGCCGACGTGCGTGATCTGCGCGCCGAGCTACGTACCGAAGTAGCGGCGATCCGGGCTGATCTGCACGCCCTGTCCGAACGTGTGGCGCGGATCGAAGGCGCGTTGAGCGGGCCGTACCGCCTGCTGGCGCCAGCCGCCGCCGAAGCGGCAGATGAGTAGCCGGTAGCAGGACCTTCCTACTCAGGAACGACATACTCCTTCTTCTGAAACCACTACACCTGCGTGTAGTGGAATCCGAGTACGGTTGCGGTCGACGATCGCCACCGGTCACTGCACGGACGGCCCTTTGCCGGGTCGCCTGTGGAATGAAACAGCCGCCATACGGCCGGGGAGTAGCTTGGACTCGAACGGGACGCGACGGACGACGTAACCGAGTCGATCTCCCGCATCGTCGGACACTTCCGCTGAGTCTTCTGCGATGGTTGAAGTCTGTCGACCCAAGGCAAGCCGTGGTCGGCGATCGGGGCGAATGGAACCGGCAGGGCTTCAGGGTCAACCGCGGGCGCGGCTGGGGGCCAGGGCTTCCATTGCCCGGCCGGCCGGGGGCGCATACTATCCCGGGAAATCGAAGACACGCTTTCTCTGCACAACACCCTGACCGGCAGGGTGGAGCCGTTCGTGCCCCTGGTCGCAGGCCGGGTCGGGATGTACTGCTGCGGGCCGACGGTCTATCTCGAGCACCCGGGCAACCTGCGCACCTAATCTGTTCGAGGACGTGCTGCGGCGCACCCTGGAAGACTGCGGCTACTCGCGGTGGCGCGCCGACGCGGCGCCGGAACAGGTGATGTCCGCCCGGCTTGCCGCCGGCGCGGACGCCACATCCGGGTTCGCCGGCAGTGCAGTGGTCTCCCATCGAAAGACCCGCTCGTCCGATCGCGTGCGCATTTCCGGGCGGGCGGAGGCACGGGACCACCTCAACTTGGCTGTCCGGATCGGCGAACGTGACCGGCGATCGCACGATCCCCCGCGTCGAGATCGGAACGCGGCTCCAGGTTGACCCTCGGCTGCAGCTCAACCGTGGCGGCCGCCTGGGCCGGGGAGTGGAGCGCCCGCGTGGAATGCGTGCTGCGGGAAGCCGGCAACGAAGCGCGCCTCGACCTCGACGACGACGGTGACTGGGCGGTCGGCCTCACGCTGGGCCGGTGACCGCAGGGTACTGACTCAACTCTGCCTCCCCCACACCGGAGGTGGCTCTCCAGGAAGCAGCCTGACTGACGACGACCACGCGAGGCGAATGCACCCTGCCCGGTTGCCCCGCCGCCCCGTGGCTGCCCCTCCAGCCCGGTAGCCCGGTGTAGCCCGGCCCGGGTGCCCGGTAGGAGCGTTTGACAAGCCCCGGTCAATTCTGTTATCAGGTGGCGCCTGATTCGAGCCACATGATCTCTCCGTAGGTGGCGAAGTGAGCACGCAATGGGGATGAGCGCGAATGGGCGCGCCGGTCGATTTTCGGTGCGTCACTGGAGTCCTTCAGAGGGTATCTGCGATCGCCCCCCCCCCCCCCGGGGGGGGGGGGGGGGGGGGGGGGGGGGGGGGGGGGGGG
>JAPPNY010000253.1 GCA_028818385.1 Spirochaetaceae bacterium | reverse complement strand
GTTTCTCCCATGCCAACGCCGGTCCGACCCGGCCGGTGAGGAAGCTTGACACCGGCACCCGAACGATGACGATCGTGGCCGTCGTGCCTCGTGGAGATGCTTACCGATGAGCGACACCCCAATCCAGACTGTCACGCTCGCCGGCGAGGACTATGCCGTGGTTCCGCTCGCCGAGTACGAAGCGTTGCGAAACGCCGTCAACGAAGATGCGATCGATGCCGCAACCATGAAGCGTGTCCTCGAAGATCCTGACCAGGAACTCGTGCCCTTTACGCTGGTCAAGAGAATCGCCGACGGCGAGCATCCCGTCCGCGTCTGGCGCGAGTATCGCGGCATGAGAGCCGGAGAACTCGCTACCGCCGCCGGCATTGCCAACTCCTACCTGTCGGATATCGAAAACGGGAAGAAGCCCGGCTCGATCAACGCGATGAGACGTATCGCCATCGCACTCGACGTGTCGATCGACGATCTGATCTGAATACGACCTCGGGACAGTCCGTGCAGTCGCGCGTGTTCGGAGGCACCCTCCGCTGGGTCGGCGAGCACTGGGTGTGTGGGCTGCAAGGCGAGGAGGAAGGCGAGACCGCCCGCGTCAGTCTCTACCACACGCATGCCAGCCCCGAAGGCGAGGGGGTGGTCGCCTACGTGTCGATCCGAGGCGAGGCCGCCCCGTCCGTGCTGGGCGTGTTCACCGACAATCGCGCGCTTGCCGCCTGGGTGCACGACGCCTGGGGCGGGGGCCGCGGCGGGCCGTTCGGCCAGGATCCTCCCGTCTTCGACGCCCGCATCGTTCGAGGCGGCCGACTCCTCCGAGGCGACCGCGCCGGGGACGAGCGTTCCTGGACCATCCAGGCCCCGGACCTGGACCTGCAGGTCGTCTGGCGCGAGTTCGAGACGCCGGTCGTCTCCTACCGAGGCGACGACCCGAACGTGTACGCGCAGCGCTCGCTGTTCAACGTGCTGCTGTTCGCCCGCGAGGCCGAGATCCAGGCGAACGGCGTCCCCGTCGAAGGGGCCCCCTACACGGACGCCCGCTGGCAGCCGGTCATCGGCGGCGGCGAGCGCAGCTCCTGCGTGGTCGCCCTCGCCGAGACCTTCGTCACGCCCGCGTAGGCGGGGAGCTGCCCCTCATGGAAGACGCCGGACACATGACGCCGGACGAGTTCCGGCGCTGGGGCACCGAGCTCATCGACCGGATCGCCCGCTACATGGAGGAGGTCGGGAACTACCCGGTCCTCTCACGCGCAGCCCCCGGATCGGTGCGCGACCGCCTGCCGCGCACCGCGCCGGAGCGCGGCGAGCCCTTCGCCGACGTCCTGCGCGATGTCGACGACATCATCATGCCCGGCATCACCCACTGGCAGTCGCCGAGCTTCTTCGCCTACTTCCCGGCCAACGCCTCCGGTCCGGGGATCCTGGGCGACCTGCTCTCCTCCGGCCTCGGCGTGCAGGGCATGCTCTGGGCGACCAGCCCCGCCTGCACGGAGCTGGAGGCGCACGTGCTCGACTGGCTGGTCGACCTGCTCGGGCTCCCGGAGCGCTTCCGGTCGAGCACGGCCGGCGGCGGCGTCATCCAGGACAGCGCGTCGAGCAGCACGCTCACCGCCCTGCTCGCGGCGCGCGAACACGCCAGCGGCGGTGAGGTCAACGAGCACGGCGCCGGCCACGGCTCACCGCGCCGGCGGCTGACCGTCTACACCTCCCGCCACGCCCACTCCTCGATCGAGAAGGCGGTGAAGATCGCCGGCCTGGGCCGTGACAACCTGCGCCTGGTCGACGCCGACGACCGCCACGCCATGCAGGTCGACGCGCTGCAGGCGGCCATCGCCGCGGACCGCGACGCCGGTGCGACCCCGGCGATGGTCTGCGCCACCGTCGGCACGACCTCCTCCGGCGCCGTTGACCCGGTGCGCGCCATCGGCTCCGTCTGCCGCCGCGAGCGGATCTGGCTGCACGTCGATGCCGCCCACGCGGGCAGCGCCACCATCTGCCCTGAGCACCGCGGCCTCATCGACGGGCTCGAACTCGCGGACAGCTACACCTTCAACCCGCACAAGTGGCTGCTCACCAACTTCGACTGCAGCGCCTTCTGGGTCGCCGACCGCGCCGCACTCATCGACGCGCTGAGTGTCCTTCCCGAGTACCTGCGCAACCAGGCCAGCGACTCCGGCCAGGTCATCGACTACCGCGACTGGCACGTGCCGCTCGGCCGCCGCTTCCGCGCCCTCAAGCTCTGGTTCGTCATCCGCCACTACGGCGCGGAGGGCCTGCGCGCCCACGTCCGCGCGAGCATCGCCCACGCCGAGTGGTTCGCCGCCCAAGTCGAGAGGAGCGACGAGTTCGAGCTGGCCGCGCCCCTGTCGGTGGGGCTCGTCTGCTTCCGCCACCGCGCGGGCGACGCGTTCAATGAAGCCCTGATGAACCGCCTCAACGAATCGGGCGCCCTCTACCTCACCCACACCACGCTCGACGACCGGTTCGTGCTCCGCCTGGCGGTCGGCTCTCCCGCGACCCGCCGCGAGCACGTCGAGGCGGCCTGGGCCCGCATCGTCGACACGGCACGGGAACTGTCGGACGACGCACCCGCTCCGTAGACCCGGCGGCGGTGCTGCCGCCGGCTACCGGGCGCCGCCGAGCGCCGGTTGGCTGCCAAACGTACGCGGCCGGAAGTCCTTGCCGTTGGTGATGCTCGCGCTGCTGCCGGTCGCCCGAATCACGAACAGTCCCTGTCGTTCCGCATACGTGGCGGACGACTCGTCCTCCTTCAGGTAGGCCACCGCCCCATAGACGGCCCGGCCGGCGTACTCCGGTATCAGCTCGGTGAAGTGACGCAGGGTATTGAGATAGTGATTGACGTCGCGCACCTTCAACGTGGTCTTCACCTCGACGGCCACCAACTCGGCGCCGTTGACCGCCAGGATGTCGATCTCCCAGCGGCGCCCGTCGTAGTTGCGTTCCACGTTGGTGAATACGAGGTCCACTTCGATGCCGCGGCGATTCAGGAGCGCGGCCAGATCGCCCTTGACCAGCGCCTCCATCAGCTTCCCCCACTGACCGTTGAACAGCTCGTCGAGCTCGCGGATGCGGCGGGCGTTCTCCCGCATGAGCCGGTCGGTCTCCTGCATGCGGCGGTCCGTCTCCTGCATGTGGCGGTCGGTCTCGCGCTGGCTTGCCGACAGCTCCCGGAGGATTGCCCAAACCTCCTGCGGGGAAGCTTCGTCGCGATGTCCTTCGTCAGCCATTCCGTGCCTCTCCTCGAATCATACTGCCGCCGAAGCGACCGGCGTACCCATGCGGCGCTAGATGAGTTTGAGCCGCCGCTCTGCCTGTGCTCACCGTTCTCTGCTCACAGCAACGGCCCCGACATCCGCACCGCTTCTGGCGTCGACCCCTGCGATCCCGCAATCGAAGCTGTCTCGATAGTCCCTCGGGAATAGAGAGCGCCGGTGGGCCAAACGTGCGCGACTGAAGCGCCGCTGATTGTGAGGCCATTGTCAGTGGTAGCGGGCTCCTCGCCGACACGGTTGTCGCCGGCGTGCTCGATCGGAAGCGAATCATGGACGACCCGGCATACAAGCGACTGCTCACCCACCGACGCATCGCCAGGGACCTGCTCATCGGGTTCATCGCCCCGCTGCGCCCCGCCGGCTGGGCCGAGGCGCTCGACTTCGCCACCCTCCGCGACCGCGCCACCGAGAACGTCACCGACGCACTGCGGCGCCGGCTCGGTGACGTGGTCTGGTCGATCGACCGGAGCGACGACCGAGGAGGAGTGCAGACGCTGCACGTCGTGATCGAGCATCAGTCGAGCGTGGACTACTCGATGCCGCTGCGGTTCCTGAACTACACGAGCCTGCTCTACCAGCG
>JAPPNY010000218.1:11247-39822 GCA_028818385.1 Spirochaetaceae bacterium | reverse complement strand
CGATCCCGATCAGCGTCGGCACGTTGGTGCATATCAACGCCACCTGCGCCGAGCGTTCGAGAAAGTCAAACCGCCCGGCGGGACGACATGAGCACGCACGGCAACATGTGGGCGCAACGATACACGCCCGCGGGCTGATCCAATGTCAACATGTGTTATTTATTGTTCTATAGTATCATATAGGACACTTTATAGGACATGTTCTAGCACATTCGAGATCGGGAGTTGCGTGCCATTTCGGTCACTCGCGGTGGATGGGATCGATCCAGCGCACCTCTTCCGGCTCCTCGACCGCCGGGATGTCCAGGTTCACGACGACCGGCTCCTGATCGCTCCGGACCAGGACGCAGGTCAGGGGCCGATCCCTGCTGGCGTTGATCTCCTGGTGCGGAGCGTAGGGCGGCACGTAGATGAAGTCGCCGGGCCCGGCCTCCGCCACGAACTCCAGGCGGTCGCCCCAGCGCATGCGCGCCCTGCCCGACACCACGTAGATGACGCTCTCCAGGGCTCCGTGGTGGTGCGCTCCGGTCTTCGCGTCGGGCTGGATCTCCACTGTGCCGGCCCAGAGCTTTTCGGCGCCCGCCGTGGCTCGATTGATCGCTGCCGCGCGGGTCATGCCCGGCGTCTGCGGGGTATTGAAATCCAGTCTCTCGCTCGTGACGACCCGCACGCCGTGCTGCCGCCAGTCCCGTCCTGCCCGCGCCATCGCCAAGCCGCATCCTACCTGCCCGCTGACCCTGGTGGCGACGCCTCGGCCGCCGCGGCACACTGTGGCATCGTGACGAGCTTCGGTGGGGCGCTTCTGCGATGACGCTCGAGGCGCAGGAACGGTTGACGCGCCTCGGTGCCGGCGACCCGATCGGGGCGGTTTGTGCGGCTGCCGGCCTCTCGGGGGAAGAGTTCCAGTCCTGGTGGCAAGCGGAGGCGCGCAGCCGCGTCCCCGAGCAGAGCGGAAGCACGGATGCCGCGGTGGGCACGGACGTCACGATCGACCGCGATCGCTGGGGCATTCCCCGGATCGCGGCTGACACCGATGAGGACCTGTTCTTCGGTTTCGGCTACGCCATGGCGCAGGACCGCCTCTTTCAACTCGACTATCTGCGGCGCAAGGCGAACGGGCGTCTGTCCGAGGTGCTCGGCCCGGATGGGCTGGAGCTGGACACTGCCCACCGAACCATCGGCATCGGTCGCATCGCGGAAGCCGAGTGGGAAAAGACCCCGGCGGAGACGCGGCGCCTGCTGACCGCGTTCTCCGGGGGCATCAACGAGTCGATCGCGGCGGCCGGCGAGCGGCTGCCGATCGAGTTCGATCTGCTCGACTACGCCCCGGAGCCATGGTCGCCGGTGGACTGCCTGGCCATCGCCGGCGAGTTTCGCGCCTACCTGACGGTCCGCCTGCCGGTGATCTTCATCCCCGAGCTGGGCAGGCGCGTCCTGGGCGACGGCGCGCTCTACCGCGCCTTCCTGCAGGGCGAGGCGGACGATGAGAGCATCCTGCCGCCCGGCTCCTACCCCGCCGGACCCACCGGATCCGCCGGAGCGCGGCCGGTCGGCGCGACGGTCGCCGACGCCTCGGAAGGTGTGGGCAGCAACAACTGGGTGATCGCCGGATCGCGATCCACTACGGGCAAGCCGATCGTTGCGAGCGATCCGCACATCGCCTTCGCCGCGGTGTCGTGCTGGTACGAGGTCACCCTCGCCGGCGGCTCATTCAACGTGACCGGCATGGCGTACGCGGGGCTGCCCGCGGTGATGTTCGGGCGCAACGAGCACGTGGCCTGGGGGATCACGAACAACATCTGCTCGCAACGCGACCTGTACCATGAGCGAACGGATCCCGCGCGCCCCGGCATGTTCCTCTACGACGGACGGTGGGAGCCGGCGCGGGAGCGCTCGGAGACGATCGCGGTGCGCGGCAGCGAATCGGTCACCATGGCCATCCGCCACTCTCGCAACGGCCCGATCGTGGACGAGCTGCTCCCGAAGTCCGTGCGCGCGGCCGGCCCGGTCTCGCTGCGCTGGCTGGGCGCGGCCCGCTGCGGCTGGCTCACGTCGCTGCTGGCGATGGACCGCGCCACGAGCGTGGCGGGGCTGCGCCGCGCCGTCCGGGGATGGCGGGTGCCGACGTGGAGCCTGGTGCTGGCCGATGCGGACGGGCACACCGGCTACCAGGTCGCGGGCGAGATCCCGGTTCGCACGGTCGAGGAGCGCGGCTTTCGCCCCGGCTGGGATCCGGCCCACCAGTGGCAAGGGATCATCCCGCCGGAGGGCATGCCGCAACTCGGCGACCCGGAGCGCGGCTGGATCGCCTCGGCAAACAACCGCACCGCCCCGGAGGACTTCCCATGGTCCCTCTCGGGCCGCTGGGCGAGCGGCTATCGCGCCCGCCGCATCCGCCAGATGCTCGAAGCATCCGAGCGGCACTCGCGTGACGACTGCGCGCGGATGCACCTGGACGTCCTCTCGCTGCGCGCGGCGACCTGCTTGCCGCCCCTGCTGCACGCCGTTGCCGGGCATGCCGATCCCCGCATCCGGCAGGCGGCCGAGCGCTTGGCGGAGTGGGACTGCCGCATGGAGGCCGATCGCGTCGGCGCGGCGATCTTCGAGGTGTTCTTCGGTCACTGGAGCACGCGCGTTGCGGCCGAGCGGTTCCCCGGCGACATGGTGGTGCTGGTAGCCGGCGCGGTCGCCGGCCTTGCCACCGCGCTCCTGAGCGCCGACGAGGCCGGCTGGTTTGCGGACGGCCGGTTTGCGGACGGCCGGCGCGAAGCGGCGATCGCCTGCGCGATGACGGCCGCGCTGGACGAGCTTAGCGGGCGTCTGGGAGCGGACATGAGCGAGTGGCGCTGGGGCCGCCTGCACCGGATCCACCTGCGCCACGTGCTCAGCCAGCGCGGCGACCTGGGCGCGCTGCTCGACCGTGGCGGCCTGCCGGTGCGCGGCAACGGGACCACGGTCTGCAACACCGGCTTCGATCCCAACTGGGGGGCGGCGATGGGCGCCAACTACCGCATGATCGCCGACTTCGGCGCCGAACCGCCCGGCCTCTGGGCGATCGACGCGCAGGGGCAGTCGGGACACCCCGGTAGCCCGCACTACTGCGATCAGCTCGCGGAGTGGCTCGCGGGACGCTACCACGTTCTCCCGCTCGATCGATCCACGGCCGCACGCCAGGCGGTGAGCACGCTACGGCTTACGCCGCGCACCTAGCCGCATCGGTCGAAGCAGCAGCGTCGGCCGACCGGCAGCCGTGTGCTACGCTGCCGGCGATGGGTAGCATCTCACCTCGGCAGCGGGAGCTGCTGGCGCATACATGGGTCGACTTCATGCCCATGCAGCGCTTCGCCGACGCGCCGTTGATCATCGATCGCGCGGACGGCATCTACTACTGGGACGTCGGCGGCACCCGCTACCTGGACGCGATCGGCGGCGTGTTCGTGGCCAGCCTGGGCCACCGCCATCCGCGCGTGCTCGCCGCGGTACGGGAGCAGATGGAACGCGTCACGCTGGCCCCGCCCATGCACGGCGTGGCCGACGTCACGCTGGAGCTGGTCGAAAAGCTCGGCGCGATCACGCCGGGCGACCTGGATTTCATCAAGACCTTCTCCGGCGGCTCGGAAGCGAACGAGGCGGCCCTCAAGCTCGCCCGCCAGTATTGGAAACAGAGCGGCCGCGCCGGGAAGTACAAGGTGATCAGCCGCTACCACGGCTACCACGGCGGCACCTTCGGCGCCATGGCGGCCAGCGGCACCGGCCCGCGCAAGAGCAAGTTCGAGCCGCAGATGGGCGGCTTCGTGAAGGTGTTTCCCCCGACCCACTACCGCGGCCGCTTCCCGACCTGGGAGGAATGCAACCGCTTCGCCGCCGCCACCGTGGAGGATGCGATCGTCGCCGAGGATCCGGAGACGGTGGCCGCCGTCATCGTCGAGCCGATCGGCAACACCGGCGGCATCATCACCCCCACCGAGGAGTACCTCGCATTGCTGCGCGAGATCTGCGACCGCCACGCCGTCCTGCTGATCTTCGACGAGGTGATCACCGGCTTCGGCAAGACCGGCAACATGTTCGCCGCCCAGACCTTCGGCGTCACCCCGGACGTCATCTGCTGCGGCAAGGGCATGTCGTCCGGCGTCATCCCGATCGGCGCCATCGCCGCCCGCCGCGGTCTCGGCGATGTGTTCTGGGGCTCGGAGCGCGAGGACGTCCACTTCATGCACGGCCACACCTACGCCGGCAACCCGCTAGCCGCCGCCGCCGCCATCGCCGTGATCGACACGATCGCGGACGACGATCTGCTCGCGCGGGCGCGGGACAACGGCGCCCACCTGCGCTCCCGCCTGGAGGCGTTGCACGCCACCGGGGTGGTGCGCGAGGTCCGCGGGCGCGGCGTCCTGCTCGGCGTGGAACTGACCGATCGGCGCGTCGGCGCCGCGCTCGGCCGGCGGGCGGTCGGCGACGGCCTCATCATGCGCACCGACCCGGGCTGGTTCGCGGTCGCTCCCGCGCTGACGGCCAGCCGCGAGGAGCTGGACGCCATCTGCGACCGGATCGAGACAAGCCTCAGGGCGGCGGTGGCCGACGCCGGCGCATGACGCCGGCCTGCCGGATCAGCCGAGCTGGTCGGAGATCACGCCGAGCTGCGTGCGCAGGTCTTCGATCTCCTGCTCCCAGAACGCCCGGCCGCCCCATTGGGGGAATGACTCGCGAAAGCGCAGATCGTGGCGCTGCAGCGCCTGCCACGCCAGGTAGTAGACCATGCGCATGAGCCGCAGCGGCTCGATCAGCGCCACGGTAGCCCGGTCGAACGGCTGGAACTCTTCGTAACCCTCCAGCAGCAGCCCCAGCTCGCGACGGCTGTCGGCGACGCGGCCCGGCAGGAGCAGCCACAGGTCCTGCACGGCGGGACCGACCATCATGTCGTCGAAGTCGATGATCAAGAGCCCCTCCTCCGCCCGATCCAGGATGTTGCCGCGGTGGCAGTCGCCGTGCAGGCGCTGCAGCGCCACGCCGTCGAACAGCGGAGCGATCCGCTCGACGGCCGCGTCCGCCAGGTCGTAGAACTCGGCGTCCAGGTCGGGCGGCACCAACTCCGCCTCGTCCAGCTCATCCAGGAACCGCGAGGTCGACGACCGCGGGGTGCAGGTGATCCGGTGCTCGGCACCTCCGTGCGCAACGGCGACGTGCAAACGGCCCACCAGCGAGCCGATGCGCAGCCAGTCCTCGTCCCGGTCCGCGTCGAAGGTGCGTCCGTTCCGTTTCGGATAGACGGAGAAGGAAAACTCCTGCTCCCGGTCCGGGCCGGCGGCTCCCACCAGGTGCAGCCGGTCTCCGTCGTCGTCGGCGATCGGCGCCACGACCGGCAGGTCGAGGGCCGCGCACTCGCCGACCAGCCGGTGCTCCTCCTCGATGGCCTCATACGTCCAGCGACCGGGGCGGTAAAACTTGGCGACGTACTGCCGGCCGTCGGCGGCCGCGAAGCCGTACACCCGATTCACGTAGCTGGGGAAACTGGCCAGCGAACCGTCCACGTGGACGCCGATGACCGACTCGATCGCCTGCACCGCCACGTGCGGGGTGAGCAGGTCGAAGGTGCCGGCGCTCACCCCCGTCCGCTCATGGGCCGGACGCTCATAACGAGGTGTATCCACCGTCCACCGGCAGCGCGACGCCGGTGATGAACGATGACTCGTCGGACGCAAGAAACAGCGCCGCGTACGCCACCTCCTCGACCGTGCCCAGGCGGCCGAGCGGCTGCATCGCCTCCATCTGCGAACGCCAGGCCGGATCCTCGGTGAGCGTGCGCGTCAACGGGCTGTACACGAACGCCGGGCACAGCGCGTTCACACGGATGCCGCGCGCGCCGAAGTTGTTCGCCATGTCCCTGGTCAGGCCGATGACGCCGTGCTTGCCGGGCGGATACGGATCGTCGCCGGTGCCGAAGAACATCGGCCGGCCCACCAGGCCGTAGATCGAGGACAGGTTGACGATCGCGCCACCGGCGGTCATCGCCTGAACCGCGCGGCGCGAAACCAGGTACGTACCCTTGAGGTTGACCGCCATCACCCAGTCCCAGACCTGCTCGTAGTCCCAGTCGTCCGGAGCGTAGCGCGGCGTGACGCCCGCGGAGTTGACCACGATCTGCAGTCCGCCGAGGGCGGCGACCGCCTCGTCCACGCACCCTTCGGCCCCGCGGCCGGTGGAGATGTCCGCGGTGATCGCCACGGCGCGTCCGCCGCCGGCGACGATCGCGCGAACGGTGCGCTGCGCGGCGTCCGCGTCCCGATCGGCGACCGCGACCCGCGCTCCGTGCCGGGCGAACAGGCCGGCGATGCCCGCGCCGATGCCGGAACCGGCGCCCGTGACCAGGGCCGCCTTGTCCACGAGGCGTCGCGCCTCCATGCCGACCGATCATAGCGTCCCGGGTCCGCCGCGTCCCGCTCCGCCCGTGGCTTGCCCCGAGCGCATGCGGCCGGGCGTCGGCTATCATGACGCCGATGAACGCACCCGCACGCCAGCTCCACGTCGGCGTCTGCTACGACCTCGGCCGCGACTTCGAGGCCCGGCTTCGAGCGGAATTCCCCGACACCCGCTTCAGCATCGCACATACACCCGAGGACCAGCGCCGGATCGCGCCCGAGCTGGACGTCATCTTCGGGCAGCTCGACCGCGAGGCCTTTCGGCGCGCCTCGAACCTGCGCTGGTTTCACTTCATCGGCATCGGTTTCGACTCGGTGCTGCGCAAGGTGCCCGAGTTCGCGCCCAGCGGCGTGGCGATGACCAACGCCCGCGAAACGCACGTGATCCCGATGGCCGAGTACACGCTGGGGATGATGCTGGCGCTCGCCCACCACCTCCGCGAGTCGTTCGAGGACCAGGCCGCCCGGCGGTGGCGGACCGCGGAGTACCGCGGTCGAATCCTGGAGCTGTCCGGATCGACCCTGGGAATCCTGGCCTTCGGCGACATCGGCCGCGCGGTCGCGCATCGCGCCCTGGCATTCGGCATGCAGGTGTACGCCGTCGACCGGGCGCCGGTCCCCTGCCCGACCGGTGTCACCGCCGTGTGGCCGATCGAGCGGCTGCACGACATGCTTGCGCGGACCGACTGGCTGGTGATCACCGCGCCGCGCACGACCGACACCGAGGGCATGATCGGCGCCGAGCAGCTCGGGCGCCTGCGTCCGGGCGCGCACGTCGTGGTGGTCTCGCGCGGCGGCATCCTGGACGAGGACGCGCTGGTGGCCGCGATCGACCGCGGCCACCTGGCAGGGGCCGCCATCGACGCGACCAGCGCGGAGCCACCGGCGGCGGACAGCCCGATGTGGGACCATCCGCGGATATACGTGACCCCGCACGTGTCCGCGGAGTCGGCGCAGCTCCTGGCGCGGCGAGGCGAGATTTTCATCGACAACCTGCGCCGCTACCAGGCCGGCAAGGAGCTCCGCTTCCGTTGCGACCTGGATCGGGGCTATTGAGCGCATGGCGGTGACGGCGTCGGTCGACCTGCACACGCACTCGAGCTGCTCCGACGGCAGCGACCGGCCCGAGGAGCTGGTCGAGGCCGCCCACCGCGCCGGCGTCACCACCCTGGCGCTGACCGACCACGACACCGTCAGCGGCGTCGCCGATGCCGCGCGCGCCGCCGCCCGGCGCGGCATCCGCTTCATCGCGGGAGTGGAGCTGGCGCTCCGGCACGGCACACGCCAGATCCACCTGCTCGGCCTCGGTTTCGATCCCGACGCCGGCCGCTCTCACCTCTCGGAACTGCTGGACCGAATCCTGCAACGCCGCGTGGAGCGCAACCTGGCGATGGTCGAGCGGATGCGCCGGCACGGGCTCGCGATCGACTACGCGGACGTGCAGGCGGAGGCGGGAGGCGCCAGCGTCGGCCGGCCGCACATGGCCGCGCTGCTGGTCAAGCGGGGCGTCGCCACCAGCACCGCCGACGCGTTTCGCCGGCTGCTCGGCTCCGGACGCCCGTTCCACGTACCGCGCCGCGCCGTGCAGCTCGGCGAGGCGATCGAGGCGCTGCGAGGCTCCGGCGGCCACGGCGTGCTGGCCCATCCGGAGGGAGGATCGGCCGCGGAGCTCGAGGCCCTGCTGGACGCGGTATCCGCGGCCGGCGTGACCGGCGTCGAGGCCTATCATCCGTCCCTGTCGCCGCAACGATCGTCGTTGGTACGGACGCTGGCCGGGCGCCGCGGCCTGTTCGTCACCGGCGGATCCGACTATCACGGCGTGCATTCGCCCGGCCGGGCGCTCGGGTTCTGGCACGCAGGTGAGCCCATCCCGCAGGAAATCGCCGGCGCGTTACCCGGGACGGATGGGCAGCCTCGGACGGAGGTGAGGCCACGGCGGCGCTGAGGCGTGCGGCGCGGGCGGCAGCAGCCGCCTACGCGGCGGCTGCCCGCCGGATTGGCGTCGGACTGCTGCTGACCGGCGTGGTGGTGGCCGCGAGCGCCGCGGTCGTCCTGCCGCTCTGGCTGGTCGCCACCCGCATGCGCTCCCTTTACAACATCCTGCTGGTCGCCGCGCTCGCGATCGGCGTGGGAGCGACGATCGTGCGCCGAATCCGCCTCCGGGCAGAGGCAACCGACCTCCGAACGGCGCTCGCCGGGGCCGCCTTCGCGGCGGCGCGCCTGACCGCGTGGGTGGCCACGCTGGCGGCCGCGCCGTTGTTCGTCCTGGCACTGTTCAGCACCGGCGCATACATCGCCGCGATTGCCGTGATCGTCGTCGATCTTGGAGCGATCGGGTTCCTGCTCACCTCGGGCCGGCGCGCCCCTGTCGACGGTCGCGGGTGACCGGCCGCGGCCGGCGCGGGGAGCGGCAGGTTGACCTGTCGTGGCAGGCAGTTATGCTGTTGGACAATCTTTGGCGACATTTGTCCGGTGCCGGCTAAGGTACGAGAGGCAGGTGTCGATAAGGAGAGTGTCGGTTATCTATAGTTCCCCTCCCAGTTTACTATACCGTAACCGGCACTCCCGCAAGGGTTGGCCGGCCCCATGAGGGGCCGGCCATTTTTTCACGACTACGCGACCGTAGCCCGCAGCCGCGTCATGCCGAGTGCATCCGGACGCCGTGTCGCGGACGCGGGGAATTTGACGGCCCGCGGCGGTGGTCCGTAGTATCGTGACATGCCGCGCGCGCGCCTCCGCCCGCGCACCGCAGCGCTCCTCATCGCGACCCTGTTGTTGCTTTCCGCCGGGGTCGGCACGGGATTGGGCCTTGCCTTCGCGGGCACTCGGAACTTCCGCGGATCCGACATATACGGGACCGACCGTCCCGCCCTTCCCACGCAGATACTGGACCGCAACGACCGGCTCATCACGCAGTTCTTCTCGGTGGAGAAGCGCGAGATCATCCGCTTCGAGGAACTGCCCCGGCATCTGATCGACGCGCTGCTCACGCGCGAGGACCGGCACTTCTACCGGCACCGCGGATTCCGGGTACCGGACATACTGCGCGCGACCTGGACCACCGTGCGCGGCGGTTTCGGAGGAGGCGCCAGCACCATCACCCAGCAGCTTGCCGGAAGCCTGTTTGCCGATCGGTCCGAGATCACGCTGCGCCGCAAGCTCGTCGAACTGTGGTACGCGATCCAGCTCGAACGCTGGCTGACCAAGGACGAGATCCTCGAGCGATACCTGAACCTGGTGTACTTCGGAGAGGGCACCTACGGGATCGAAGCGGCGGCACAGTTCTATACCGGGCACTCGGCGCGCGACATCACGGTTGCGGAGGCGTCCATGCTGGTGGTCCAGCTCAACCGGCCGGGCGGCAACTCACCGTTCACCTATCCGAATCGCGCTCGCGAGTTGCAGACGAACAATCTGCAGCAGATGGTGGAGCTGGGCTACGTGACCCAGGAGGAGGCCGACCGGTCGCTCGTCCGGTATTGGGACGCCTTCGACTTCACGCGCTCGAACGTGAGCAGCGCGTTTTACGAACGCGTCGACCGCGCCCGGCACTTCAGCGAGTACGTTCGCCTGCGCCTGGAGGAACTGCTGCTCGGGAAGGTGGACCTGTACCGGGACGGCCTGATCGTCCACACCACGCTCGATCTGGATCATCAGGCGATCGCCAACGAGGTGATGGAGCAGCACCTGAATCGGGTGAACGACCTGCGCACTACCCAGCGCAGCACACGGGTCGCCGTGGCCAAGGACGAGTTCCTGCCCGTGGTGGACCTGTTGTCGCTCGCCTTCGATGTCCGCCGCCTGCGGGTCGGAAACCAGGCGGACCGCATGGCCGGACGCGGGCGGTTCGGCGATGAACTGAGCCCGGCCCTCGACCTGCTCTCGTTGACCTGGGACACCGGACAACTCAAGGCGCTCACCCGGCGGATCCGCGAGGACCAGACGGTGCGGCAGCGACGCGTGGAGGTGCAGGGCGCCCTGGTGTCGATCGAGCCGTCGAGCGGGTACATCCTGTCCATGGTCGGCGGGCGTGACCTCGCGCGCGGCAATCAGTTCAACCGCGCCGTCCAGTCGAAGGTGCAGCCGGGTTCCGCGTTCAAGCCGCTGTACTACTCCGCCGCCATCAGTTCCGGAGCGGTGACGCCGACGACCATGCTGATGGACGCGCCGGTCGTGTTCTACAATCCCGACGGTACCCCCTACGTCCCGCAAAACTACCTGGGCGAGTGGCAGGGGCGGGTGCTGACGCGAACCGCGTTGAAGCACTCCATGAACATTCCATCCCTCCGCGTGCTGAGCCTGGTCGGCTTCGATGCCGCCATCGACCGGGCCAGCCGGCTGCTCGGGATCGCCGATCCGCTCGAAATCGAGCAAGCGTTCGCGCGCACGTACCCGCTCGGGCTGGGCGTGGTCACGGTGACGCCGCTGCAGATGGCGCGAGCCTATGCCACCTTCGCCAACCAGGGCCGCGAAGTGGAGCCGATCGCGATCCGCTTCGTCACGGACCGGGACGGAAGCGACGTGCTGGGGGTCGAGAAGGAGCTGCGTGATCGTCAGCGGGCGGCGGGGGAACGGCTGAAGATCATGGACCCGGCCGCTGCGTACCTGATGATCGACCTGCTGACCAGCACCGTCCGGTCGGGAACGCTGACGGCGTCGGCGGGCCGGGTCGGCGGCCTCGACTTCCCGATCGCGGGCAAGACCGGCACCACGCAGAACTGGTCGGACGCGTGGACCGTGGGGTTCACCCCGGACGTCGTGACGGCGGTGTGGATGGGTTTCGATGAACCGGGAGAGTCGCTGGGACGGAGCCTGTCGGGCGGGCGCGCCGCGGGCACGACCTGGGCGGACTACATGAAGCGAATCCACTCAGGCTCTCCCGTCCGGGACTTCGAGATGCCGGCCACGGGCCTGATCCGGGTCGCGGTCGACGCGCGCTCCGGCCTGCTGCCTTCGGGAGACGAACCCATCATCCACGAGCTGTTCCTGACCGGTACGGAACCGAAGACACGCGACACGCTGTCCGGCGCCGTGACCGCCCGCGGCGACGTGGTGGCGAACAACCTGCGCAGGGCCCTGGCAACGATCGACGTCGATGCGCCGCCGTTCCAGGCACCCCTGGACGAACCCTCGGTCGGAACGGGACAATCAAGGCCGCCGGACCCGAAGCCGCCGGACGGCAATCCGCTGCTCGACTGATGAACTCGAACGAACGCCGCTACACGCGCGACCACCATTGGGCGCTACGCCACCGGTCCGGCGTGCGGGTGGGACTGACCGATTTCGCGCAGGAGGAGCTCGGCGAGATCACCTTCGTGCAGCTCCCCGACGTGGGCACCCGTATCGAACGCGGCGCCGCGGTGTGCGCCATCGACGCGCTGAAGGCAGCGACCGAGTTGTACGCGCCGGTCGGCGGGGTCGTAACCGCCGTCAATGAACGGCTGCGGGAGCCGGGGGCCGGCCGCCTGATCAACGCCGACGCGGAAGGAGCCGGGTGGATCTTCGAACTCGGCATCGATGACGCGGCCGAGCTCGACGATCTTCTGGACCGCGACGAATACCGGGGCCTGATCGGGCTTGCAGAGGGCTCCGGCTGATGCAGGTGGAGATCGATACCATCGTCATCCGCAAGCGGGTCCGGTATTCCCTCGGCGACCTGTCGTCACTGATGGAGAGCCTGCGCAAGCACGGCCTGCTCTGTCCGATCCTGATCAATCGCCGGTCGGAACTGATCGCTGGTAACCGGCGGCTGGAAAGCGCCCGCCGCCTGGGTTGGAAAAGCATCAACGCGATCGTGATCGACAAGGAGTCGGAGCGCGAGACGCTGGAACTCGAGCTGGAGGAGAACGTCCAGCGAAAGGAACTTCGGCCGGAGGAGCTGCGTGAAGCGATCGAGCGGATGCAGCGGCTGCAGCGCGTCAGGTGGTGGCGGCGGGCCCTGAAGGGACTGGCGCGGCTGGCGCGCGCCGTGGTCGTCCGCCCGCTGGGACGGCTGTACGCACGCCTTTCGCGCCGGCGACGCGCCCAGAACGACCCGTAGGGCGTCTTACCTGGTATACTTGGTTCCGCGTCCTGCCGACTCAGCGAGACGGCCGCCTCCTGGAGCCGGCCGTCTCAGGGGAGACGGACGCCCTACCGAACCGGCCAGCGCCTGCCTGCTGATCTCGAACCACAGCGGGCGACCGTGCGGACACCGCTGAGGATCGATCCGGAACGAGCGCTCGAGCAACTCGCGGCCGGACCGATCGTCGATGACCTCCCCGTCCTTGACCGCGAGGCGGCAGGCCAGGCCGCTGTACACGTCCCGGTCCCAGTCCTCCGAGGTCCCCGCGCACAGGCGCACGAAGCGACACAGATGTTCCGCCGGTAGACGCGCCGCCGCGGCCGGTATCTCCATGATCGTGTAGCGCCCGCCGCCCCGCGCCTGCAGGCGGAACCCGCAACGCTCGAGATCGTCCAGGAAACCGCGGAGCTCGGCGTCCTCTTCCGGAGACAGCTCGACGGATGGCCCGGCCAGCAGTTTCTGCCGCTCGATCAGGCCACCGCGAAGCTGCTCGTACAGCACGCGCTCGTGGGCGGCATGCTGGTCGACGAAGTAGATGCGGTCGCCCACCTCGGCGACCAGGAAGAGATGGAAGGCCTGACCGAGGTAGCGCATCTCGGCGTCCGGGTCGGGAGCGCGCCCGCGCCACGCCCCAGGGGCCTTCCCGGCGTCCGGACGGGAGGAGAGCACGCCAGGCGGCGATCCGTCCGCTCCCGCCGGAGGAGGCCGGATCAGTGCCGGAAAGACCGGCGGAGCCTCGGCCAGGAACGATGCGGACGCCGCTGCCGGCCGGTTCTCCCCGGCAGCCGCGCCGCGCTCGGGCTGCGACTGCCAACTCCGGATCTCCCGCTGCAGCGTCGAGCTGATCGCCCGATGCAGCTCGCCCGGACGCCGCAGCCGCACCTCCCGCTTCGCCGGGTGCACGTTGAAATCGACCATCTCGGGATCGATCTCGACGAACAGGTACGCCACCGGGTGCAGGCCACCCGGCAGGAACTCGCCGTACCCGTACTCCACCGCCTGGACGAGCCCGAAGTCGGTGATCCGCCGTCGGTTGAGATAGACGTGGATCCCCGCCCGGTCGCGGCGGGCCAGCTCCGGGCGCGCCGCCAGCGCTGCCACTCGCAGGCCCTCGCCACCGCCGTGCACGCAGGCGAAGTCGGCCGCGTTCAGTCCCGCGGCGGCTGCGGTCCGATCGAGCGGCGACCCGGCAGGCATTCTCATGACCTGCCTGCCATCGACGGCAAACTCGAACGCGACCTCCGGGTGCGGAAGCGCCTTTTCCAGGAAGGTGCGCCGGCACAGCGCCGTCTCCGCGCCACGGCTCTTCAGGAAACGGCGCCGGGCCGGAAGCTCGAAGAACAGCGAGCTCACCTCCGCAGTGGTGCCCGGGACTCCCGCGCTCGGCCGCACGCCCTCGTCACGGCCGAAACGCACCAGCGCGCGGTGTGCCGAGGCTCCTTCTTTCCGTCGGGAGGTCAGCGTGAGCACGCTGCAGGCGCCGATGCTCGCAAGCGCCTCGCCCCGAAACCCCAGCGTGCGCACGCGTGCGAGGTCGCGGTGGTCGGCGATCTTGGAGGTGGCGTGCCGGAGCGCGCACAGGCGCAGATCCTCTTCGTCCATGCCGGCACCGTCGTCCACCACGCGAATCTGCTCCAACCCTCCCTTGACGACTTCCACCCGCACGTTGGCGGCGCCGGCATCGATGGCGTTGTCGAGCAACTCGCGGACGATCGAGTACGGCCGGTCGATGACTTCTCCGGCGGCGATCTGCCGAGCCGTATCGTCTGCAAGGACGCGGATTCGGCCCATGGCCAGGGAGTGTGTCGGATTCACCGCGCACGCGGAAAGGCCGTCGGCACGTCGGGCCGTCGCGCGGTCCGCCCATCACGCGGTCGGATGGCCCGTCAGAACAGCTCGATCCAGCTCTCCACGGCCGGCGCTCCGACCAGGCCGTCGGCCGCAGGGTCATAGTAGCCGCGGTAGGACAGGATGATCAGCGTACCGTTCGTCCGGTAGCTGAGCGCCGTACCCACCGAGAGGTGCTCGGGCTCGGTGAGATCCCCCAGACTGTCGAGCTGGCGCTTGCGATAGTCCAGGTCGAACGACATCCCGTCGACACCAAGGTCGCGCACGCCGACACGCCCCTTCACGTCCAGGCCGTTCCGTTGCGCGTAAGGGATCTCCGCCAGGGCGCCGCCTGCGCCGGACAACGGTCCGGACAGTCCCAGGTCCAAGTCTATGCGACGGTCCAGCAGGGAGGTGCCGACCCGCGCTGCCCATCCGGCATGCACCAGTCCCTCCAGCGCGTCGGCCTGTGTCGTGGCCCGCTCCGCGGCTCGCAGCGCGCGGAACTTGTCGGCTCGCTGCCGATCATAGTCGCGATCGAAGTAGACCGGCAGGAAGCGGTCGTCGGTCAGCCGGAGCTGCAGCCCGTAGCGGAGGTTGCTGACCGCCGTGCCGGAGAGGCCCACCGCCGTCCCGACCGACCGCGAGTCGATCTCCGAGGTCCCCAGCAGCACCACGTCGCCGTGGGCGGTAGCGGAGAACGACGGCGTCGCGACGACCGGGACCTCGAGGTCGAACCCGAATGCCGAGACGCTGCCCTCTTCGTCGGTGTCCGGGACGTACCGGAACGGATCGAAGTCGGCGGCTGCCACGGCCCCGATCCGCAGTGACGAGAGCAGGGGCATGCTCAGGGCATACATCGGGCGGGCCCAGAGCCGGGCCCCCATCACGTCCAGGGCAGGCACATGGCCCACGACCGTCTCCAGACCGGCCACCGGCACGTTGAACACCGCCCCGTCGATGTCCAGATCCACCCCGAACAGCCGGCGGCCCGGCAGCAGCGCGGTGTTCGCGTACTCGCCGAGCAGAAAACCCGTTCCCAGGGTGGCGTCCTCGAACGAACCGGCGCGCACCACGAGGGGCTCACCATCACCGCCGTAGCGCGCATGGCGGATGATCGGCAGGAACAGGTCCAGGAACGACCGGCCCGCAACCGACTCGTCCGGACTCCAGTCTTCCTCCCGGATCTCCCACTCGCTGCCTGCGGGTCCGCCGTCGAACCGGAAGCGAAGCTGCGCTCCCAGACCCAGGCTGAACTTGCCTGCGCTGAGCTCCGGCGCGAGGGTCAACGACTGCCAGGTCGCGCCGACGCCGTCATCATCGGGAATGTGCTCGACGCCGATGCCGAGCAGCGCTCCGATGGTCATGCCGTCGCCGGCGCCTTCGCCTTCGGGGTCTGCGCCCTCCTGCGCCACGCCGACGCGGGCGCCGGCGGCACCCAGCATCAGGGCAGCGAGCACGACCCGGGCGGCGTGGGAGCGTCCGGTGAAGATCCGAGCAGCGTATGACGTCATCGATGAACCCGCCTGTCCGCGGTTGAGTGTCCGTGGTTGAGTGTCCGCGGTTGAGGATGTATCTGCTATGTTTATCGGCACATATCGGCGCCGACGTTGCGCGACCGACGCCGGGCGGGAGGAATTCCATGGTCGTCTCCGTGCTGCGCCTGCGCATCGATCTGCCGGGAATGACGTCGCTGAAGGAGAAGCGGCGCGTCATCGCCTCGCTCAAGGAGCGGGCCGGAACCCGTTTCCGGGTCGCGGCCGCCGAGGTCGCCGCGAACGACGACCTGCGGCGGGCCGTGCTGGCGTTCGCCGCGGTCGCCAACAGCGGCGCTCACACCGAATCGGTCCTGCAGAAGGTGATGCGTTTCGTGGAGGACGCGGTCCCGGACCGTGTCAGCGGGGCGCACGTGTTCACCGAGCACTACGACCCGGAGGACGACTACTGAAGGCCGGACTCAGCCGCCATCGATCACGGCCGGAGCGACCCGGCGCAACGCGGCGTCCAGCCCCGGGCGCCGGGAGCCGATCACGGCGATCGAGCGCAACGTCGCGCCGAAGCGGGCCACGACGTCCGGACCGAACACCGTATGCGTTCCCGAGAACGGGATCGGATCCGTGCCGTCGTCCGGCTGTACCAGCAGGTCCGTCGCGAAGCTGTTGCGCTCCGGCACGTCGATGAGCACCTCGTGGTCTTCCACGGGCGCGCCAAGCTCCGCCGACGCCGCGGCGCGCAGCCGGCTTTCGACCTGCAGCCGGTCGATCGGCAACTCCAGGCGGCGATGGGTGCCGCGTCCCGGCTCGAAGCGGACCCGGAACGCCTGCCGATGCAGGCGCCTGGCGTGCACGTCGCCGACCAGCACGAACGCGGGGTGGCGCCTGACGTCGAGCAGCCGCAGGAAGCCGGGGTCGGTCAGGCCGTACAGGTCATCAGCCCGGATCTCCCCGTCCTTCATCCCCAGCAGCACCGCGCGCTTGATCATCGCCGTGGCGATGCGCACGGTCCGGTGCCAGTACACCGCCCGGTACATCAGGTAGCGGGAAAACAGCAGACTCTCCACGGCGAGCGTGCCTTTCTCCGTGATCGCGACACGGCCGCATGCCGTGCGGCGCATCTCCCCGATCACGAAGTCCACGTCCTGCATCCCATACGGCACGCCACAGAAGAACGCGTCTCTGCTCAGGTAGTCCAACCGGTCGGGATCGAGCACTCCGGCCAGCAGCGCCCGCAGGAACGGCAGCCCCGGCGTGGAGTGCGGCAGGGTGACGTCTATGATGGCCGCGACCAGCTCGGGCGGGACTCCGACTCGCTCGCGCAGCGTGCGCGCCACCTCGCCCTCCTGCACCATCTGCGCGGTCAGCGTCTCGTGCCGGGACACCGCCAGGTCCTTGAGCGAGTGGGCGTTCGGATAGTGCCCGAGGTCGTGCAGCATCGTCGCCGCGAGAAATGCACGCACTTCCTCCGGCTCGATGCGCCACTCCGGTGACCGGTCGGCGATCGCGGCGATCATGCGCCCGGCTAGATGCATCACGCCGATCGAGTGACTCAGGCGGGTGTGCGTGGCGCCCGGATACACCAGATACACCGGGCCGAGCTGCCGGATGTCCCGCAGGCGCTGGAACGGCGCCGTCTGCGCCAGCCGGTACAGACCGGGGCTGAGGTCGATGTTCTGCCACAGGGGGTCGCGAACCGGCTGGGTGAATTCCGAGTGCACCTCGCGCACCACCCGGGCGGCGTTCGACGGCACGGGCCAAGGCTACCACGTTGCGCGGGGGCACGTTGCGCCGGGGCAGGTTGCGCCGGGGCACGTTACGCACGGATTTGACCCGTCACGCCGGGACCGGATACCGTGCCGCGTGATCCGCTGGGCTCGCCTTGCCCTGCCCTGCGTGCTGTTCGGCATGTTGCTTGCGTCCTCCTGTTCGCGCTCCCGAAACGACGAGCCCGCAGCCGGCGATGCTCCGGCCGGCGAGGACCCGGCGCCGGGATCTCCGCCGGTTGCGGAGGTTTCGCCGACGGCCGATGATCAGCCGGTGGACGACCAGCCTGCCGCGATCGAGTCCTCGGACTTCCTGGCGTATCGGACGGCGCGGCCCCTGCTCCCGGACGACGCGATGATCGGCCCGCTCGCCGATGACCTGGACGCTACCGCGAGCGAACGCGCTGCGGTGCGCACGGTCGATCGGTTGCTCGGAGCGGTTCGGAGCGGCGACCTGCACGATCTTCCGCTGTCCCCCGCGGGGCAGGTGCACGTGGCCGCGACCCTCGACTATCACGTGCGCCGCGGCGTGACTCTGGCCGGATTTCGACTGGGACGGGTCGAACGGACCGGCGACACCGCATTCCTGCGCGCCAGACTGTCCGGGCCGCTCGGCAGCATTCCGGCCGAGGTCTACCTGGTCCTCGAATCCGATCGCTGGTTCGTGGATGATCTGCAGGCCGACTGGGCGGCGCTGCAGCGCACCCAGCCCGCCCCCGATCCGATCCCGTTGCCCCGGCCGGCCGGGTGGAGCCACTTTTGAGCCGGCTGACCGTCCGGCGGACCGGTGTTTCGGCCATGTCCCTGTGCGTCATGTCTCTGTGCGTCCTCGGGCTGCTACTGTGGCCGTCGTCGACCGCAGTCGGCCAGGAGCTCGACGCCGTTCTCGAGGTGCCGGTTCGCCAGACCGTGGAACGCGCGGCGCAGCAGGCGGCGGAGGTGGTCACGCGCGCGGTGCCGGATCACGTCCACACGATCCTGTACGTCGAGCCGGTGCGGACCGACTCGCACCGCATGACCCGGCTCGGCGCCCGTGTGCGGGGGGCGCTCCAGATCACGCTGTTGCGGCACTACCGGAGCGCCCGCCTGCTCGACGCCCCGCCGTCCGGCGAACCGCCAGACTCGGCGGTTCGGGTCTCGGTGGAGCTGCAGCCGTTCGAACACCAGGTGCTGGCCGTGGTCAGGGTTCTCGATCGGGATGGCCTGCTCGTCGACGCCGACCTGATCGAAATGCCGCGCTCCACCGGCATCTCCGAACTGCTGCAACCGGACCTGCTGGATGGGCTGGCCGACACGGGCACCGTGATCGCCGCCGAACCGGAGGCGCCCCCGGAAGCGGCGGCGGCGCCGGTTGAGGCGGACGGGCGGCCTGCCGCCGAAGTGCCGCCGGAAGCACCGCCCGAGGTCGAGGCGCCGCAGCCGGCGCTTGCGGTACCCGCGGCGGTGGTGAGCCCCCAGGAACCTGCCGGGCCTCCCGCAACCGCTCCGCAGCCGTCCATCGAACCGCCCATTCCCCCGCCTGAGGAGGATGTCCCTCCGGATCCCGTGGAGCCGGTGGCTCAGCCTGCGGCCCCGCAGGGTTTTGCGCAGCCCGCCCCGGCAGGTCCGCCGGCCGCTCAACCACCGTCGGCCGACGACCCGTACGAGCCGGACGACGTCGCCGGCTACGAGGTCCCGCTGCCGTTGGAGGCGGACGCCCGCTTCGAGCGTACGCTCACCGCCGGCGACCGCGACCGCTTTGAGCTGGCGCTTCCAGCACCGTCGACGGTCACCGTGGCCATCGAGTCCGATCTCGACACGCTGATCGCCCTCTACCACGCCGGCAGCGCCGTCCCGTTCGGGCTCCACGACAGTGGCTTCACCGGCGAGATGGACGCCGGCGTCTACGTGATCGAGGTGTTGGCCGCCGACGCCTCCGCCACGGGAACGTACGCGCTCACGGTCAAAGCGGCGCCGCTTGTCTCCGGGGACGCTGCCGAACCTGCCGGCGACACGCCCGCTGAGGCCGCGACCGGCGCCGGCGGCGCGGAGGCGCTCGCCCAACCTGCGGAGTTGCAGCCCGGCGAGCCCCAGGAACGATCGTTGCGGCAGACGCGGGAGTGGTTTCAGCTCAGCGCGCGGCCGGGACTCTTCTACAGCGTGACGATCCGTACGGACTCGGACTCCGTGACTGCGAGCCTGCACAACGCGAGAGACGAACCGCCGTTCCTGCCGCTCATTCCATCCGACGCCGGCGAGCTGGTGGGCGCGCTCTACCTGGGCGCGGACCCAGCCGTCCTCCAGGTGACCGCCGGGGAGGAGGACCTGGGACAGCGCTACAGCGTCGCGCTCGACGTGGTGACACCGCCTCGGGTGTTCGCCGACCTCGCCTGGAAGGAGCCGGCTGACCTCGGTCCGGTCACGCACCACAACCTGCGGGTGTTCGACCGCGATGCCTATCAGATGTCGCTCGAGTCGACGTCGGCGGAACTCGCGGAGGTGGCGGTGTTCTACCTGCCGGGCATGATCGACATCTCACCTCAGGAACCCGGTCTGAGCCGCTTCGAGCTGGTACAAGGCGACTACCTGGTCCTGGTCCGGCCTCTCGAGGGAGGCACGGTCGGCCGCGTGTGCTGGCACGAGGCCGAAGGCGCGTCGAATTGCGCCTGACCCGGGCAGGCCGGCGTTGACTGCGCCCACGGGCAGGTGTTAGTTTGCGTCCCATCGTGCGGGTCTACGAAGCTACGTTCATTTTCAAGCCGGAAGCCGACAGCGTCGACCGCGGTCAGGGGCTGGTCAAGGAGGTTCTCTCCGGGGCCGGCGGGACCTTTCTGACCGAGGAGGACATGGGCGAGCGGCCATTGGCTTACGCCATAAAGAAGTCCGACCGAGGTCACTACTTCCACTACGAGGTGGAGTCCGAACCGACTGCCATCCGCGACGCGGAGCGGGCACTGCAGCTTGCGCCGGAGATCCTGAAGTACCTGATCGTGCGCAAGGAGGCGTGAGTTGGACATCAATCACGTGGTCCTGGTCGGGCGCCTCACGCGCGATGCGGAATTGCGGTACACGAACAGCGGCAGCGCGGTGGCCAACATTTCGTTGGCGATCAACACCCGCCGGCGCCGCGATGACCAGTGGGTCGACGAAGCGCATTTCTTCGACTGCGTGGTGTGGGGCAAGACCGCGGAGAGCTTGTCGCCCTACCTCACCAAGGGTAAGCAGATCGGACTCGAGGGCGAGTTGCGCCAGAACCGCTGGGAGCAGGATGGCCAGCGGCGCAGCAAGGTGGAGATCTTCACCCGCAACATACAGTTGCTCGGCGGACGCGGTGACGCCATGGGCCAGGGGCCGGCCCCATCGGGCGGTGCGCCCCCATCGGGTCCGGCCGGCGACCGCATGGGTCCCGATCCGGGTCCCTCCAGAGACTTCGAGGACGATATACCTTTTTAGGAGTCTGTCGGACTTGCCGCGCGAGCGGGAAGGCCGACAGGCTCCGTAGCGATAGGTGGGGATGGGCCGAAAGCGGAGCCGGAGGCGACGGTTTCGGGGCGCTAGGATCGTCTACAAAAGAACACTGTCTCGAATTCCGCGTTCGGACCTCAACGGCGATGAGTGAAGTCGACGAGACACGCGCAGCCCGCTCCTACTGGATCGAGGTGATCCTGCTGGCGGTCGTAGCGTCCGTCAGCTACCTGGTCCTGCCGTTGTTCGGACCGCTGCTCTGCCTCGTGCCGCTGCAGGCACTGCTCGTCCGCCGCGGCATCACGGCGTTCGGCTATGCCGCGGCGCTGTTCGGGATCGCCGCGGTGTCGTTCCGTCTGCTCACCGGCTGGGGCGATCTGCCCGAGCAGATCGCCGACGGGCTGATGCGCGCCGAGATCCTGGTGCTGATCCTGACGGTGGGTGGCCTGTACGTCCTGGCATCGGCACGCTTCAGCCAGTACCGGGTGCTGTACCGGCTGCTCGGGGCCACCGTGGCGGCCGGTGTGGCCACCATGCCCCTGATGGCGGGATTCCTGGAGACCGCCAGCCTGGCGGCGGAGTCGTTCCTGATGAACTGGGCGAACAGCGCTTCGGCGTCGCTCGGCGACGAACTTGCCACCGACGCGATCGCGGCCGCGCGCAGCATGGCCGACACGTTCCGGGAGGCTGCGCCCGGCATCCTGCGCAGCTACCTGCTGATCTACTTCGTGTTCCTGACCAGCCAGTGGTGGATCGGCACCGCGGTCGGTGCCCGCAGCGCCCGGATGCCGTCACCCTTGCGGCCGGTGACGGAATTCCACGCGCCGGACCACCTGGTCTGGGTGCTCGTCGGCGGCCTTGCCGTGGTGGCGATCGACCAAACCGGAGCGCTCGGAAACGCAGGGCTCGAGCTGCTGGCCGCGATCGGCTGGAACGCCGTCCTGGTGATGGCGTTCGTGTTCGGCATCCAGGGGATCGCGATCATGCGGGTGTTCGCCGGCCGGTACGGGCAGTCCGGCACGACGACCAGTCTGCTGATCGGCGTGATGCTGATCATCGGCCTCTTTGCGTTGCCGTGGCTGTTGCTTATCATCTCCGCGTTCGGAGCTTCCGAGATCTGGGTCCACTACCGCCAGCGCCTGCAGGCCGGCGGCTCGGACTCCGAAGACGATACCGACCGACCGTGACCGGAGCGGCCGTAGTCGAACGAACATGGTCCGGATGGACAACATGAAACGAGGTGCCTCATGAGGGTGATACTGAACACCGACGTCATCGGACTGGGCGAAGAGGGTGACGTCCGCGACGTCAAGCCGGGCTACGCGCGCAACTTCCTGATCCCTCAGGAGATGGCCCTGCCGCATACCCCGCAGAACGTGCGGGCCATCGAACGCCGCGCGGCCGAGATCGAGTTGCGCAAGCGGCAGAAGCGCCACGATGCAGCCAGCCTCAAGGAACGGCTGGAATCCGAGCTGCTGGTCTTCGAGGTCGCCGCCGGCGAAACCGGGAAACTGTTCGGGTCGATCTCGAGTGCGAACATCGCGGCCGAGCTCGAGAAGCTGGGCTACGGCATCGAACGCCGCCGGATCGACGTGCCCGGCCATTCGCTGCGGACCACGGGCGAACACAACGCCGCCGTGCGCCTCTACGACAGAGAGATGGCGACGCTCTCGATTCGCATAGACCCGTCCCAGTCGTAGCGGCGGCTCCCGTGGCTGACGGAGCCCTGCCCGACTCCGTCCCTCCCCACAACCTCGAAGCGGAGGTGGCGGCGCTCGGCGCGCTGCTGCTCAACGAGGAAGCGCTGCCGGTCGTGCTGCGCTACCTGCGGGCGGAGGACTTCTACCGCCCCGCCCACCGGCGGGTCTTCGAAGCGATCGTCGCGCTCTTCAACCGCAGCGACCCGGTCGACCTGATCACGCTCACGGACGAGCTCGAGCGCGCCGAAGCGCTCGATGCCTGCGGGGGCGCCTCCTACATCTCCGGCCTCACCACCGGCGTCCCTACCAGCGCCAACGTCGAGTACTACGCCAGGATCGTTCAGGCGTGCAGCCTGCGCCGGCGCATGCTGACGCTGTCCGCGGAGCTGTCGGCCGATGCGCACGCCGCGGGCCGCGACGTCCGCGAGGTGATCGACGACGCCGAGCGGCGAATCTTCGACCTGTCCGACCTGCAGCTCTCGGGCTCCTACCAGAGCGCCCGGGAGATCGTCACCCAGACCGTGGACAAGATCGAAGCGCTGTCCCGCGCCGGCGCCGCCTACACGGGCGTGCCGAGCGGCTACCCCGACCTGGATCGCCTGACCAGCGGTTTCCAGGAATCGGAGTTCATCGTAATCGGCGCGCGGCCGTCGGTCGGCAAGACCGCACTCGCGCTCTCCATGGCGACCAACATCGCGATCCGGGCCGAAAAGCCGGTGCCGGTCGGCCTGTTCACCCTGGAAATGTCAAGCCATGCCGTGATGCAGCGCGTGCTGGCGAGCGAGGCACGGATCGACTCCACGCGGATTCGCGCCGGACTGCTGAAACCGTCGGACTGGCAGCAGATCACCGATGCCGCCGGCCGCATCTACGACGCACCCCTCTACATCGACGACACCCCGGGACTCCGGCTGCTCGACCTGCGCGCCCAGGCGCGCCGCATGCGCGCCAGGCACGACGTGGGCATCGTCTTCATCGACTACCTGACCCTGGTGACGTCGGAGCATCTGGACCTGCCCCGCCACGAGCAGATAGCCGAGATTTCGCGATCGCTGAAGGCGCTGGCGCGCGAGCTCACCATACCTGTCGTGGCGCTGTCCCAGGTCCGGCGCGAAACCGAGGGCAGGCGCCCCGCCCTGGCCGACCTCCGCGAGTCGGGATCCATCGAGCAGGACGCAGACGTGGTGATGTTCCTGCACCGCGACCGCGAGCCGGACGGACCGCAGGTGGAGACCGAGCTGATGGTGGCCAAGCAGCGCAACGGACCCACCGAGGACATCAAGCTCGCGTTCGTCCCCCGGTACGTCCGGTTCGAGTCATTCCAGCACGGACAGTCGGCGGCATAGGAGTCTGTCGGATTTGCCGCGCGGGGCGCTACCTCCCGCGTCCCGCATCGGGACTGCCCACATACCTGGCACCGTCCGGCGAGGTCCAGTACCGGTCTCCGGAGCTCACCAGCCACTCGAAGTCACGCCAGACGTGCAGGTCGAACTGATGGGCCAGGGTGTCGGACGACCACGCGCTGAGGGTGCCGTCGGAGTTGACCGCGTAGACCCTGCCCCGGTGCACGGAGAGCCGGCGCGCCTCCCGGCCGGTTTCTGCAAGCGGCCGTATGCGCCGCCCGTCCCAGAGCCGCACCCTTCCTGCCAGCGAGAAGAAGACCCTCCCACCGGCTGCGTCGGCCGGCTCGACCGCCACGGACGCCCGCAGGTCCTCACCTGCGGAGACGAACAGCGTACGGCGACGATCGAGCCCCGGTCCTGCATGGAGCATCAAGGTGGTGCGGCTCCCGGCTCCTGCGTGCACGCCCAGCGAGTACAGCGCTCCCGCGTCCGCTCCGGCGTCCGGGTCGTAGGCCAGATCGTAGACGAAGCTGCGCCGATCGGGCATCGCCACCGTCTCGCCGGTCGCCGCGGCGATGCTCACGATCGATGAGCCCATCCCGCCGAGGCCGGCCAGCGCGGCCACCAGCGCCGGCCCCCCGTCACGCGCTGCGGCCACCGCGTCGGTCGTGCCCGCGATCCTGACGGCACGGAGCGTCTCGAATACGGTACGGGACGAGCCGGACGTTCCGTCTCCCGACTCCGCCAGGGACTCCCCGGTGTGCGCGGCAAGCAGCGCGACCTGTCCGGTCCGGTCGACCGCGGCAATCGTCCCGCCGGTAGCGTCCAGGTTCACCAGCGGAGCGGACAACGGCGGCTGCGGTATACCGACCAGGTGTTCCGGGAGATGCAGCACGGCGATGCCGGGCTCGTCGCCATCCGACCAGACCAGCACGCGCGCGGCGTCGAGCGCCGTGACCCGCATGGTGCTCGCCATACGCTCCCCGAACGGTGCCGCCAACACCCTCGCGGCGATGCCGGTTCTCACTCCGGCAGCGAGCCGCAACGGCGCCCCGCCGACGAAGCCGCCGGTCAGGGTGACCAATCCGGCCCGGGTCGCCAGCACCACCGTGTTGCCGGCGACCGCCACGTCCAGGATCGCGAGCCGTTCGTCGCGCACGAGCACGGCAGCCGCCGGCTCGGGATCGCGCAGGTCGAGCGTCAGTATCGTGCCGTCGGGCAGGCCTGCGAACAGTTTCTCGTGGCCATACGACAGCGCCGTCGGCGTCTGCGCGACCCGCCATCCCGACCGTGTCGCGTCGAAACGGCCCGCGCTGACCGAGACGGTGCGCAGGGACGGACCGGACTCGTCCTCCGCCGCCACCACGACCCGGTCGGCAGTGCCCCAGACTTCCATCGTGCGCAGGCCGGCGATGCGCAGGCGGTCGGTTTCCGCGCCGTCGACCGCATCGACCGATACCAGCCACTCCCCGGAGCGGCCGACCAGGTAGCGCCGGTCGCTGCTCAGACCCAGGTCGGCAAGGTCCCCGGGCACCCGCAGGCGCTGCAGGATCCCGCCGGTCGCCCGATTGCGATACACCAGGGAACCCGACGGCTGGTAGGTCAACACCGTCCGTTCGTCGCGGGAGGTAACCGCGAATGTGACGATGCCGGTGCCGCTCTCCAATCCCGGCTGCCGCTCCCCCGTGGTCGGATCGATGAGCGACAGGCCATCGACCGACGCCCGCCCGACGAGCAGTGATCCGGCGGTGCGCGACAAACCCAGGAACAGCGGTGGATTGCCCAGCGGAATGGTGAACAGCACCAGCCCCTGCTCCCAATCCCAGGCTGTCAGCCGCTCTTCCGATCCGTCGCCGAGCGCGGCGAAGACGCGCGGCAACCACGGGTGCACCACCAGCGCCGACGGGACGCCTCCCAGCGCCACCGTGTGCCGGAGCGACCCGTCACGCGGGTCCCATACCCGGAGCGTCCCGTCCACACCGGCGGACACCACGAACGATCCGCCCCGCCACGACGCCATCAGCGTCACCGCACCCCGGTGGCCGGTGTTGAGCTGCAGTCCGGACTCGGGGATGCGGCCCGATGCGCCCACCGTCTGCAGCGGCGCCGAGGTGGCGCCTTGAACGTCCGCTACCAGGCCCGACAGTGCGATGGCGAGGAGGACCGTCCCCCGCGGACACCGCCGTACCCCGCCCGCTGCCGGCGGAACGCCGCTCCGAGCCACGGGATCAGCGGCTCCCTGCAAGGAACAGAATGTCGCTCAGGGTCACCGAGATCGCGAACAGGATCAGAAGCGACACTCCGATGGTCTGTATGCGGTAGACCACCGACGGCTTGACACGTCGGCGCAGGATCACCTCGACGGCGTAGAGCGCGATGTGACCGCCGTCCAGCGCCGGTATCGGCAGCAGGTTCATCAGGAAGAGGACGACGCTGATCACGCTCACGAAGCGCAGGAAGTCGGTGACGCCGGCGGCAAGGCCGATCTGCAGGCCGCCTGCCGCCACCGTGCCCACGTAGTAGGTCAGCCGCAACGGGCCTGCCACGGAGTCCTGCACGCCGCCGCCCCCCCGCAGCAGCCGGCCGACCCCCTCGGTCGTCACCGCGACCGTGCGCACCACCTCGCGGAGCGCGGCTGCGAACGCCTGCGCGGGCCCCGATTCACGGTAGCGGATCAGCGGGATACGCACGCGCGCGCCGGCGAGGTCGACGCCCGCGGCGGTCTCCGTGAGCGCCTGCCGCACGGCAAGCTGGCGGCCGTCGCGTTCCACCGTGAGCTCTGCCGGATCCTCGCTGGCGCGGAGCGCCTCGTAGAGGTCGATCGTGTGCGCGACGGTCCTCCCGTCCACGGCCACGATGCGGTCGCCGGGCGCGAGCCCGGCGGCGGCGCCCTGGCCGGACTCTCCGCCATGACCATCGACGGCGCCGATCACGGGGTCGACCCATGCGTAGACGCCGATGCGGCCCCCCTGCGTCTGCGGATCCAGCTCGGGCGTGAGGTCGGCCATGAGCTCCCGGCCTGCGCGCTCCACCCGGACTCGCAACCCCCGCTCCGGTGCGGGCGCGACTTCGCGGCGGATGTCGCGGAAGCTCCCCACCCGCCGCCCGTCGATGGCCGTGATGCGGTCGCCGGTCTGCAGCCCGGCGCTGAGCGCCGGCGACGGCCGGTCTGCCGGGACCACGATGCGGTTGTCCGGCGTACGGACCGTGAAGCCCGTCCACGCGACGATGGTCAGCACCAGCAACGCGAACACCAGGTTCGCGACCGGCCCGGCGGCGACGATCGCGATACGCCGCCACGGACCGGCGGCGAAGAACGCCCCCTGCTCGGTGAGCCCGGGCGTCCACGCATCCGGCCCGCCGCGCAAGACCTCGTCGCCCCGCATCTTGCAGTAGCCGCCGAACGGAAACCAGGAGATCTGATACCACGTGCCGCCGCGCTGCAGGCCGACCAGCCGCTTGCCCCAGCCGAGGGAGAAGATCTCGACGTGCACGCCCGCCGCGCGCGCCGCGAGGAAGTGGCCGGCCTCGTGGACCAGGATCATCACCCCCAGTCCGACCACGCCGATGACGATGGTGAGCACCGTGTCCACGACGTTAAGCTACTACCGCGTAGAACACGGGTGCACCCAGCAGGATGGAGTCGATCGAGTCCATCACGCCGCCGCGCCCCGGAATGTGACGGCCGGAGTGCTTGACGGCGGCGGCGCGCTTGAGGCCCGACTCCACCAGGTCGCCGGCGATGGTCGCGGTCCCGACTGCGGCGCCCAGACCGAGAGCCGCGGCCGGGCCGAACGGCACCGCAAGCGGAAACAGCCTCGTCACGGCAACCCCCAGGATCAGCGCCATGATCAGCGAGCCGGCGAAACCGGCCGCGGTCTTGTTGGGGCTGACCGGCAGGCCCCAGGGACGGGCGCGGGTAAGGCGCCCGACCACGTACCCGGCGATGTCGGTGCCGAACACCAGGATGAAGAATGCGAGCAGCGCCTGGCCGGCATGGTCCAGCGACGCAATCCTGACGACGTAGCTGACCAGCAGTCCTGGGTAGAGCAGAACCAGCAGCGCCGCAGACGCTCGTTCACGAAGCGGCTCGGATGCCGGCCGCCCGCTGGAAACCGTGCTGACCACCAGCAGCACGGCGGCGCCTCCTGCCAGATATCCGAGCAGCGCATGCTCATCGGCCACGCCGGCGATCTGCAGCCAGGTCACGGCCGGGACGCCGGCGCTCGCGACGATCGCGACGCCGTCACCGAACCGGTTCCGGTTCGCGCCCAGCATGAGCCGCACCACCTCGTGGGCGGCGAACGCGGTGGCCACCGTGGTCGACACCGCCAGCGCAAGGTGCCGGTGCCCCGGCAGCAGCAGCGTCACCGTGATGAAGAAGGGAACGGCAAGGGCAAACAGCAACAGGCGGCCGGCCGTCTCCCGGCGGCCTTCGGGGGGGGGGGGGCCCGCGGGGGGGGGGCCGCCCCCATACATACCGGCCCCCGGGGGGCGCCCACCGGGGGGCGCCCACCCCCAC
>JAPPNY010000218.1:0-11237 GCA_028818385.1 Spirochaetaceae bacterium | reverse complement strand
TTATCCCCCCGCCCCCCCCCCCCCAAACCCCCCCCGGGGGGGCGCCCGCCCGCGGGGGCGGGGGGGGGGGGGCCGGGCGGGGGGGGGGGGCCCGCCCCGATTCCTTCCGGGCCCCGGGGGGCCGCGAAGCGGGTGCCGCCATCCCCAACCCTCTCCTGGGAGCCGGTGAGACTCCTATATCGAAAGGATCTCCTGCTCCTTCTGCTCCACCAAGTCGCCGATTTTGGCAATCTGAGCGTCGGTCAGCTTCTGGATTTCCCCCGTCATGCGACGCGCGTCGTCCTCCGAGGTGTCACCGTCCTTCTGCGCTTTCTTGATCGCCTCGTTGGCGTCGCGCCGCACGTTGCGAATGCCGACGCGAGCGCGCTCCCCTGCCGCCCGGGCCAACTTGGCGATCTCCTGCCGGCGTTCGGCGGTGAGCTGAGGAATGGCTATGCGGATCACCTTTCCGTCGTTGCTGGGGTTGAACGACAGGTCGGACTTCTGGATCGCGCGCTCGACTTCCCCCAGGAGAGAGAGGTCCCAGGGCTGGATCACGACCAGACGCGCTTCCGGCACGGTGATCGTGGCCACCTGATTCAGGGGCATGTCCTGGTCGTAGTACCGCACCGTGATGCGGTCGAACAGCGATGCGGAGGCCCGGCCGGTCCGGATGGTGCGGAACTCCGACTCCAGCGCCTGAATCGCCTTGGTCATGCGCTTCCTCGCATCCGCGGTCGCGTCAGCCATGTGTGTTCTCCCCAAATCCGGTCGTAACTGCCTGTCCGCCCATCAGTCCTGCTCGCCCACCTTGAAGTAGCGGAATTCGGCGACGCTCACCTTCTCTCCGAGGCGCTTGCCGAGGCCGGCAAGGACCTGCTTCACCTTCTGCTTCTCGTCCTTCACGAATCCCTGCTCCAGCAGACAGATCTCCGACAGGTGCTTGCCCAGCTTGCCGCGGACGATCCCCTCCGTGACCTTCTCCGGCTTGCCGAGCGCCTCTGCCTGCGTGCGGAAGATCTGCTCCTGCTCGTCACGGTAGGAGGCATCCACGTCATCCGGTGACAGGAAGCGCGGCGCGAACGCAGCCACGTGCAGCGCCAGATCGTGCGCGGTCTGTCGCACCTCTTCGTCGACCGTTCCGCCGGTGCGAAGCTTGACCAGCACGCCGATCGAACCCTCGCCGTGCACGTAGTCCGCGACATGCTCGCCCGCTGCGGCGTCGACGGCTACCACCGCGCACCGCTTGAAGCCGATGTTCTCGCGGATGCGGGAAGCAAGGTCGCCGATCGCCTCCTGCATGTGCTCATCTGGTTCCTGCAGGGCCTGCTCCAGGGCATGCACGACCAGCGACCGCCCCAACTCCACGAATTGATCGTTGCGGGCGACGAAGTCGGTCTCGCTCGACAGTTCGAGCAGGGCGGCGGCGCCGTTCCGAACGGCTGCGAATACCCGTCCCTCGTCGGCCGCCCGGCCGACGCGCTTGGCCGCCGCGGCAAGGCCCTGCTCCTTGAGCCTGCGCTCGGCCGCCTGCAGGTCGCCGTCCGCCTCGACCAGCGCCGTCTTGCAGTCCATCATGCCGGCGCCGGTCATGGCGCGCAACTCCTTAACCGCGGCTGCCGTGACAACCGAGGGTCCGGCAGGGCTCACAGGTCTTCGTAGAGCCGGTCTTCGTCGATTCCGGCGGTCTCTTCCACGGTCTGCTGCTCGGCAGCCGTCTCGTCACGCTCGTACTTGGAGGGGTCGAAGTCGGAGTAGTCCTGATCGGTGAACCGCTCCGGGGCGTCCGGATCATCGGCCTGCAGCGTTTCGCCGAGCGCGACCGTCTCCACCTCGTCCTGTTCTTCTTCTTTTTCCCCTTCGTCCCGGCCGTCGGCGGCCTGCTCGGGATAACCCGCATACTCCTCGGACATCTCGTCATCCTGCAGGTTCTCGATCACCTCCAGACCCACCTCGTTCTCCGCCTCGACCACGGCATTGGCGATGATCTGCGTGAAGAGGTTGATGGCGCGGATCGCGTCATCATTGCCGGGAATGGGATAGTCGATGCCCTCCGGATTGCTGTTGGTATCCACCACCGCGACGATCGGCACGCCGACGGCACGCGCCTCGTCCACCGCGATGGACTCGTTGCGCGTGTCGATGATGAACACGACGCCGGGAAGCTCCTTCATCTCCTTGATGCCGCCGAGGTTGCGCTCCAGGCGCGCCCGCTCCTTGAGCATCAGCGAGATCTCTTTCTTGGTGAGATTGCGGAACGTGCCGTCCACTTCCATCTTCTCGATCTTCTTGAGCTTCAGCAGCGATCGCTTGATGGTCGAGAAGTTGGTCAGCATGCCGCCGAGCCAACGATTGTTCACGTAGAACATCTGGCACCGCTTCGCTTCGCGCTCGATCGACTGCTGGGCCTGCTTCTTGGTGCCCACGAACAGCACGGACTTTCCTTCCAGCACGACCTGGCGAACCACGTCGTACGAACTCTTGATGGCCGCGATCGTCTTCTGCAGGTCGATGATATGGATGCCGTTGCGCTCGGCAAAAATGTATCTGCGCATCCTGGGGTCCCAGCGCTTGGTCTGATGGCCGAAGTGCACGCCGGACTCCAGGAGGTTCTTCATCGTGACTACCGCCACGCTCTCCCCCTTGGTTGGTTCCCTGGCTGGTTGTGGTTATTCCAGGGTATCGGTTTGCTGCAAGATGCCATACAGGGCCTCCAGTGGCAAGCCGACCACATTGCTGTGCGAGCCGTGGATGCGCTCGATCAGCCGCGCCCCCTTCCCCTGCACACGGTATCCTCCGGCCGCGCCGGCCCACTCGCCGCTCCGCAGGTAGTCCCGGAGCACATTGCTGCTCATCCTTCGCACGCGCACGGTGCTCTCGACGCTGGTCTCGTGGACGGAGCCGGTATGGGCGTCGATCACGCACAGGCCGCTGATCACGCGATGCTCGCGGCCCGCCAGCGTTCGCAGAAACCCGGCGGCCTGGCGGGCATCCCGCGGCTTGCCCAGGATTGCGCCGTCCACGTGGATGCAGGTGTCGCAGCCCAGCACGAGCGGCGGGGGCGCCCCGGCCCGGACCGACTCCGCCAGGGAAGGGATGGCTCCCAGACGGGCGCCCACCGCCATCGCCTTGTCTCGCGCGAGCCGGCGGGTGTAGACATCCGGCCAGGCCGACTCGGCGGGCGAAGGCGGCGGTTCTTCCACACCGCTCGAGATCGCGACGAACGGCAGCCCCTCCCGGCGCAACAGTTCGCGGCGGCCCTCCGAACCGGAGGCCAGCACGATCATTCGCGGCGACATCTGACGCGTGCCATACTAACGGCAGGTTCACGGTGTCCTTTCCCCTGTCGCCCATTCAGTCTCGCAAGAAGAGCCATCTCGACGCGTGCGTCGACGGCCCCGAGGAGGACATCTCCAGCAGCGCGGGGACCGGCTTCGAGCTGGTCCGTTTCGAGCACGAAGCGCTGCCGGAACTGGACCTGGACGAGATCGACACCACGACCGGCTTCCTGGGGGCCGAGCTCGCGCTGCCGCTGATGATCTCCTGCATGACCGGCGGCACGCACCAGGGTCGCGACGCGAACCGTGACCTCGCGATCGCGGCGCAGGAGTGCGGCGTGGCCGTCGGCCTGGGCTCGATGCGCGTGGGGATCGAGAACCCCGGCGTGCTCGACCACTTCGCGGTCAAGGCCGAGGCGCCGGACGTGCCGGTGATCGCCAACCTGGCCGCCGCGCAACTCCGCGAGATCGACCACGGCCGGGTCACCGATGCCCTGGAGCACCTGCGGGTGCAGGCGATCGCGCTGCATCTGAACCCCGGCCAGGAGTTGTTCCAGCAAGACGGCGACCGCAGCTTCCGCGGCCTGGAGGCCGCGATCGCGGAGTTCACCGAGCATTGCCGGCTGCCGGTGATCGTCAAGGAAACCGGCTTCGGCATCTCCGTCTCCACGGCGCTCAGGCTGCTGGACGCCGGTGTGGAGTATGTCGACGTGGCCGGAGCCGGTGGCACCAACTGGGTGCTGGTGGAAGCGTACCGCCTGCAGGGCGACGACGCGGAAGCGGCGCGCGAGCTCGCCGACTGGGGCAATCCCACCGCCGCGGTGCTTGCCGCCATGCGCGACGAGCCGCGGCTGTCCGGTTCGATCATCGCCTCCGGCGGCCTGCGCCGCGGCCAGGACCTGGCCAAGGCGGTCGCCCTGGGGGCCGAGATCGGCGCGCTGGCCCTGCCGTTCATCAAGGACGTGTTCGAAGGCGGCGCGGAACGGGTCGCGCAGCGCATCCGGCTGCTCGGGCGCGTGCTGCGCGCGGTCATGCTGCTGACGGGATCGCGGACGCTGGAGGAACTGCGCCGCGCCCGCGTAAGCATCGACCCGGCGCTCACGGCGATCGGCTCGCCGCTCTCCGCCCGGGGGATCGCGTGAGCGGAGCCACGCATCGCGCCGGCCAGATGTCCGCCGACCAGCGGTTCGCCGACCAGCGGTTCGCCGAACATCTGAGCGCGATCGAACGGTGGGAGCCCGTGGTGCGGGCGCTGGTGGGCTGGGACGTCGAAGCGGCACGCCGGCGGGCGGAGGCCGCAGGCGCGGGCGCGCTGTCCGGCTGGGCGATCGGCGTCAAGGACATCCTGGACCTGTCCGGGGCCCCGACCGCGTGCGGCGTCGACTTCCTGTCACCGGAGCCGAGGAAGGCATCGGCCCGCATCGTCGAGCGGCTGCAGGAGCAGGGCGCGTACGCGCTGGCCAAGACGGTCACGACCTGCTTCGCCTACCTGGACCCCGGCCCGACGCGCAACCCGTGGAATCCCGAGCACACGCCGGGAGGATCGTCGATGGGCTCCGCGGCCGCGGTCGCCACCGGCATGGTGCGGGCCGCGATCGGCACGCAGACGGTGGGATCGGTGTGCCGGCCCGCCTCGTTCTGCGGGGTGGTCGGCTTCAAGCCGTCCTACGGGGCGATATCGACGGACGGCTGCTTCGCGCTGGTCCCCAGCTTCGACACGGTCGGCTTCTTCACGCGAACCGTGGAAGACATGACGACGCTCTGGCAGGCCGTCGCCCCGGACGGCGCGTCCGCGCCGTCCGGCTTGTCCGCGCCGGACGCGGCGCAGGCTCCCGTGGTCGGGATCGTCGAGGATCTCCTGAGCGGACCGTTCGACCCGGAGATGGCCGCCACGCTCCGCTGGGCCGCCGGACGGCTGCGCGCGTGCGGGATCCCCACTCGGGAGCTTTCGCTGCCGGCGGAGCTGGCGGCGGTCTACGACAACAACCGCGTAATCTTCGAGGTGGAGGCCGCCCGCGCGCACGCCGCGCTCTGGACCCGCCACCGGGAAGCCTACCCGCCGAAGATGAAGGCGGTGCTGGAGTCGGCCGCGGCCGGCGACTCGCCCGCGCGCTACGCGGACGCCTGCGCGGCCCGCGCGGACGCGCAGGAGCGCTTCGCGGCGCTGTTCGAAGACATCGACGTGGTGCTGGCGCCGGCGGCGCCGGGCGCGGCGCCGCGCGACCTGACCATCACCGGCGATCCGCGCGCCAACCTGCCGTTCACCCACGTGCGCGCGCCGGTGGTGTCGCTGCCGGCCCGGCTCGGCGCGGGCGGGCTGCCGCTCGGTCTGCAGTGCGCGGCGCCGGCCGGATCGGACGCCGCGGTGCTGGCGGCGGCCCGCGCGATCCAGGACGCGTTGCGCTTCGACGCGGCGCCGCCGGTACCGCGAACGGGCGGCTGAAAGGAGGGATCATGCGACTGAACGACGTCAACACCACCGACCTGACCGACGCGATCCGGCTGGGCTGCCGGATGATGTGCAACGTCTTCAACGCCGACGACGGCGACATCCCGTTCTTCGGCTCGGAGGTCAGGCCCAACCCGCAGTTCGGTTTCTCGGGCGCCCACACCGAGTCGCACGTACCCGGACGCCATCTCAACGCCCTGCTCAACGCCGAGGACGCGGCCGGCATCGCCGTGCCCGCCGACGCGATCGACAAGCACGCCAACGCCGCGTTCTTCTCCTACGGCGGGCCGCTGGCCCTTCCGCTGAACCGGTCCCGGATCGGCGGCCCGCTCGAGCTCTTCACTACCCACAACGTGCGCGAGGGGTTCCACGCCCTGTACCCGCTGGTGAAGTACCGCGGCTCCGAGCGCGCCCGCGAGCTCGCCGAGCGCAGCATCCGCGAGCTCTTCGAGCTGTTCCGTCCCGACACGGGCTGGGACCTCGACCGCCTGCAGCGCTGCGGGCTGACGGTTCGCGAGGACACCTTCATCACCGGCATCGCCCGCGCGATCGGCCCGCTGGTCAAGTACTACCGGGCGACCGGACACGGCCCGGCGCTGGAGCTGGCCGTGACGCTCGCCGACAAGACCACCCGTGAGTTCTTCCTGGAGTCGGGCGCCTACGACCGCGAGCGGTTCGGCGCGCATACCCACTCGACCACCTGCGTGATGTCCTCGCTGGCGCAGCTCGCCGACCTGCTCGACGACGCCAAGCTGCTGGCGCGGGTCAGGGCGTTCTACGACAGCGGCCTGTGGGAGATCCGGGACGAGATCGGCTGGGTGGTCGAATCCAGCCGGGACGGCGCCGTCGCCGACCGGGGGGAGATCAACAACACCGGCGACATCGTGGAGACGGCGCTGATCCTGGGCCGGCGCGGGTTCCCTGAGTACTTCGAGGACGCCGAGCGGATCGTTCGGTGCCACATCCTGCCGTCGCAGCTCCGCGACAACAGCTTCATCGAGGACCCGCCCAACCCCGGCGGCGTCGACTACCTGCACCGCATCGCCGACCGGCACCTCGGCGGCTTCGGGTTTCCGGCCCCGTACGGACACGAGCCGCTCGACCCGCACCGGGACGTCAGCTTCAACACCGACATCGTCGGCGGCGGGGTCGGCTCGCTGTGCGAGGTGGTCCGCGAGTCGGTGCGGACCGGGCACGGCATCCACCGCGTGAACCTGCTGTTCGACCGGGAGACCGACCACGTCGCGGTCGAGTCGCCCTATACGCACGACGGTCTGCGCGTCACGGTCAGGACCGCCGGCCCCCTGTACGTGCGCATTCCGTCATGGGTGAAGCCCTCGGACGTCCTGGTCGAGCCCGTGCCGCCCCGACTCACCTGGTCCGGCAGCTACCTGCTGATCGCGGAACCGCCGGTCGGCCAGGGCATCGACATCCGCTTTCCGCTCGCCGAGCGCGAGATCGTCTTGCACCACCGGACGCGGGACATCCGCGTGCGGCTGCGCGGCGACGCGGTGGCGGCCATGGAGAACCACGGCGCCGACCTGACCTACTTCGAACCGCTCTGATCGCAGGCGGCGGCCAGCCGCCGCAGCTCGGCGATCTCCTTCGCCCAGTTCTCCGGCTCGGGCGTCTCCAGGATCAGCGGCATCTCGTCGAAGCGCGGGTCCTGGACGATCCACGTGAACGGCTCGCGGCCGATCAGTCCGGCGCCGATCGCGGCGTGCCGGTCCACGCGACTGCCAAGGTCGCCCTTGGAGTCGTTGAGGTGCCAGCCGCGCAGGTAGCGCAGGCCGACGGTCGCGTCGAACTCGGCCAGCATCGCGTCGTAGCCGGCGCGCGTGCGCAGGTCGTAGCCGGCCGCGAACAGGTGGCAGGTGTCCAGGCAGACGCCGGCGCGCTCGTGATCGGCGATGCGCTCGATCAGCGCGGCCAGCTCGGCGAAGGTGTGGCCGACGTTCGTCCCCTGCCCCGCCGTGCACTCGACCACGGCGGTCACGCCCTCGGTCTGCGCCAGCGTCTCGTTGACGTGGCGCGCGATCTGCTCGATGCAGCGCTCGACGGACAGGTCAGCGCCCTGCTTGGGGGCGCCGGGGTGGAAGTTCAGGTAGCGGAGCCCGAGCATCCGGCAGCGGCTCATCTCGTCCAGGAACGCGGCGCGCGACTTGGCGACCACCTCCGGGTCGGAGCTTCCCAGGTTGATCAGGTAGCTGTCGTGCGGCAGCACGTGCTCGGGCGCGAACCCGTGCTCGCTCAGGGCGTCGCGGAAGGCGGCGGCGTCCTCCTCCGAAAGCGGACGCTGGTTCCACATGCGCTGGTTGCGGGTGAACATGCCGATGGCGGTGGCGCCGAGCTCCACCGCGTTGGCCACCGCGTTCTGCACGCCGCCGGCGATCGACACGTGCGCGCCGATGCGCTTCACCGAACAGTCCTCATTGAGCCGCCCGTTGCGGATGCTGCATGCCGGGACTACCCTGCGCGCGTCACCGATGGATGTCCAGGAGTTCGCCGAGTATCAGCGGCAGTCCCGCAAGACTTGGGGGCTGGTCAGGACCGATCACCCCATCGTTTATCCCACGCTGGGGCTGGCCAACGAGGCGGGCGAGGTGGCCGGCAAGATCAAGAAGCTGTTCCGGGACAAGGACGGCCGCATCAGCGACGCCGACCGCGAGTCTCTGAAGATGGAGCTCGGGGACGTGCTCTGGTACCTGGCGCAGATCTGCACCGAGCTGGATCTGGACCTGGACGAGGTGGCCGCGGCCAACCTGGAGAAGCTCTTCTCGCGCAAGGAACGCGGCACGATCGGCGGCGACGGTGACAAGCGATAGCGCGATGGAGGATCTCAAGGTCGTCGTCGTCGGGTGCGGCACGATGGGCGCATCCCACGCGCGCTCCTATCGCGGCATCGACGGCTACGAGCTGGCCGGCGTGGTCAGCCGCGGCCCCGCTTCGCGGGAGGCGTTGGCCCGTGAGCTCGACGCCACCCCGTTCGCGTCCCTGGACGAGGCGCTCGCGGCCGTCTCGCCGCAGGTGGTGTCGATCAACACCCATCCCGACTCCCACCACGCCTACGCCATGCAGGCGCTCGCGGCCGGCTGCCACCTGTTCGTGGAGAAACCGCTGGCCGAGACCGTCGCCGAGGCCGAGGAGATCGTGTCCGCGGCGCGGGACGCCGGCCGCAAGGTCGTGGTGGGTTACATCCTCCGCCACCACCCGTCGTGGCGGACCTTCATCGAGCACGCGCGCCGGCTGGGCCGGCCGCTGGTGATGCGCATGAACCTCAACCAGCAGTCGTCGGCCGAGCGCTGGCTCGGCCACCCCCACCTGATGAGGTCCAAGTACCCGATCGTGGACTGCGGCGTTCACTACGTGGACGTCATGAGCCGCATGACCGGCGCGCGCCCGGTGCGGGTGCAGGCGGTCGGCGCCCGGCTGAGCGCGGAGATCGCACAGGACATGTACAACTACGGGCAGCTCCAGGTGACCTTCGACGACGGCTCGGTGGGCTGGTACGAGGCCGGCTGGGGGCCGATGATGAGCGAGACCGCCTACTTCGTGAAGGACGTGATCGGCCCGCTCGGCAGCGTCAGCATGGTCGACCACCCGCCGGGCGAATCGGACGTGATCGACAAGCACACTACCACCGGCGGCCTGCTGCTGCACGGGTCCGAGACCGACGCCGCCGGCCAGTTCACCACCGCCGACCGCTTCATCGACACCTCGGACGAGCCCGACCACCAGGAGCTGTGCGACCGCGAGCAGCGCTACCTGCTCGACGCCATCCGGGAGGACCGCGACCTGTCCGCCGACCTGCGCGACGCCGTCGACAGCCTGCGCATCGTGCTGGCCGCCGACGAATCGGTCCGCTCCGGCCGGGCCGTCACGCTGTAGCGACGCAAGCCACGGCCTCCGTTCCTGCTTCAACCGCGACGAGCGTAGTACCGTTCCGTTTGGCTATACGGGCCGAGCACAGATGTATCCTCGTCGGTAACCAACGCCCCGGGATGTCCCGGAACCGACGGCAAGTACTGGTTCTTCGGGGTTCGTTGAGTCGCCGCACGTCAGGGCGTCTCGGCGCCCACGTCGATGCCGGCGATCGGCCCGTCAGTTGCCCACGGCAGCGTCTGAGGCTGCGACAACCTGCCCGCCAGGCGCGCACAGCAGCCGTACGCCATGAACGCGGACGGTGTCTCGCTATTCTCGCCTTCACAGCCGGCGACCAGCGACCGGACCCAGACGCTACGAAAACATTACGCATAGCACCCATTCTGATATGTCATCGATATTGACTTGCACGGCCATCCAAGGCAAGATAGCACCTGTCATGCGACCTGCTCTTTCTCGACGGCCCGCCGCCCGGTGTCACACGATGGCACTCAGACAGTCAACGAAAGGAATGCACGATGTGGCCGGTAATTGCTGAGTCAAGCTTGAGGTGCACCGAGTGCAAACATGACATCCAACCGGGCCGCTTGTGCTTGTCCGAATTGCCTGAGGAGATTCCATCCGACGTCAGCAGATGCGACTTCAAGAACTACTGCATCGGGTGCCCTGAATGCTGGAAGACAGGCCGCTCCCGCTGCTACCTGCGCTACCTCGAAAACAACAGAAGCACCCGCAAGACACCGCGTAGCCTGCCCTGTGCCCGCTGCGGCAAACGGATCGCGGCAGGGGCGTCATCTTGTGTCGCCGTCTATTATGAATGGCCTGAAACACTCGACCCGAAACGCACGCCAAACGCAGTAGATGAGCTTCTTCAATTCTCGGCTCCAGCAACGGCCGTCGCTCGACACTTCGGCGATCAACGTTTCGATGGCTCATTCGAGCACTTGAGCGACCACTGGAGAGCAAAATTCCACGCTGCCGGCGGCGCAGATCCAAAGCGCACCCTTAGCGAAGCCGAGAGCCTCTACCATGACAGCATCCCTCCTGCGGTGCGAAATCTGGACGAAGATGCGTTGGCATCATACCTGGAAGGAAAAGATCCCAGCCACATACTATCACGTCGCAACCACCCTGACTTAGCGCGCGAACACAGAAACGTGATCTGGGAAGATTCCACGGCCAACCGCTCCAGAGGCTCTAGAGACATGACGTCCGAAGAGCTATCTAGAGCGCATGACGCGAATTCCTTTCAAGCTTCTTCCATTGTATTTCGGGAGTGCCTCGATGCGGCCACGACCACGACGCTGTACGCTGGACTGTTGGAAACACCCGTCGCGGCAATCGAGAACCTCATCCACTATCGGAAGGGACGTAAGACCGAGGAGACTGCTTTATGGGACGCGGGCAGATCAATCGCCGCTGCAGCATCCTCTGGAGCGATAGTAGGCTTTGCGGTAACTGCCGCCGTAGCTCTTCTGCCTGGTGCTGGCCCACTGGTCGTTACCGTTGCCCCTATACTGCAGACGGTCGGACTATCATTATACGCCTTCAATTCGATCAAGCGCGTACTGAGTGCCTTGCACGGCGGATTGCCCTTAACCCGGCTTATTCGCGTAGGAGAGGAGAAAAAGTAGGCGCGTCCGCCGATT
>JAPPNY010000008.1 GCA_028818385.1 Spirochaetaceae bacterium | reverse complement strand
TCAAGCATGGATGCCTCCTTGCTTGAAGGGCGGGATAATGCGGAGTCCCGGCTACTGCCAGTACCCGCCAAACCCCGCTAGACCTGACTGAACCCCATCAGATCAGCCGTTCCCAGCCATATACTCCGCATTATCCCGGACTCCGCATAAGAGCCTTAATGCGGAGCTCCGCATTAAGATTGCTCTGCGGAGCCCATCACCGCTATCGGCACGCGCCCCATGGCTCACGGTGCGCTCGCCCGCACGAAACCCGGAAGATCGATCAACAGAGATTCCACCTGATCTCAGAACGACCGGAGTTGTACCAAGCCGTTGAGTCGACCGTCCGTCGCGCTGGTGCGGCGCACTCTGACTCAGCATCCGCGCGAGCATCAGAGTTGACCGAGCACGCCGCCACCATGACCGGCTCCGACGACGACAAGGTTGCGCAGTGGCTGGAGGCCCGCTGGCGCTGGTAGGCTGACGCCGCACGAGCAGGAGGAAGCGCACATGACCGACCATGATCGATACCTGTTCGATCTGCAGGGCTACCTGACGATCCCGGACGCGCTCGATGCCGACCAGATCCGGGCGATGAACGCGCTCCTGGATGAGCGCATCGCAGCGGATATGACCGCGGACGATCCGACCCATCGCTTCGGTGACATGCTGCGCTGGGGGCAGCCGTTCCTGGACGTCGTCGACAACCCCAGGGTCGAGCCCTGCCTGCGCGAGATCCTGGGCGAGGGCTTCCGCCTGGACCACATCTACCTGGACGTGATCCGCAGCGGTCTCAGCCCGATCGGCGCGACGCTGCACGGCGGCGGCACGCCCTACAATCCGATCATGTCCTACGACTTCCGCAACGGCCGCATGTACAGCGGGCTGTTCGTCGCCGCCTACAACCTGGCCGACGTGGGGCCGGACGACGGCGGATTCGGCTGCGTGCCCGGCAGCCACAAGAGCAACTACCCGTTCCCGGACGACTGGAAGGACCTGTCCCGCCGGCCGCCGTTCGTGCAGGCCGTGACCGGGCCGGCCGGCACGGCGGTGCTGTTCACGGAGGCGCTGACCCACGGCGCGCTGCCCTGGTCCGGCGCCGGCGAGCGGCGCACGCTGTTCTACAAGTACCACCACCACGGCGCATCCTGGGCCTCCAGCTATCCGGTCCCGGAGGACCTGCCGGTCACCGAGCGGCAGCGCCGCATCCTGGAGCCGCCCCACGCGCCGGGCCTAGGGAAGCCCCTCGCCCACGCGCGATGAGGTTTCCTGGAGGCACCCGATGATCGATCGTGACGAAGTTCGCGCCGGCCTGACCGGGCCGATCTCATCACTCACCACCCCGTTCACCCGAGACGGCGCCGTCGATCATGACGCCCTGCGCACCCTGATCGACGCCAATCTGGCCGGCGGGAGCAGGACCGCGCTGCTCACCTGGGGGGACAGCCTGTTCTCGGTGCTGACCGACGACGAGATCGCGGAGGTCACGGCGACCGTGGCCGACCATGCCCGCGGCCGCGCCCTGACCGTCGCCGCCGACAGTGACTGGTGGACGGGCAAGACCGTGGAGTTTGCCCGCTACTGCCGGGAGATCGGGATCGACGTGCTGATGGTCAAGCCGCCGGTGTGGAGCCCGCCGGGCAAGGCGGAGTTCGTCGAGCACTACCGCGCGGTCGCCCGCGAGATCCCGGTCATGCTGGTGACCAACGTCTGGGGCGGCATGCCGGACGTCGCGCTGTCGGTCGTCGCCGCGCTCCTGGACCAGGTCGAGGGCGTCATGGCGCTCAAGGACGACATGGGGGGCGAGGTGGCCCGCAAGATTACCGCCATGGCAGGGGAGCGCTGGGCGGTGTTCGCCGGCGGCCAGAAGCAGCAGCACCTCGATCTCGTCCATTACGGCGCCGTCGGCTACATGTCCAGTTTCGTGAGCTTTCAGCCCGAGGTGAGCCGCCGCTACTGGAACGCGGTCTGCGCCGGCGACTGGGCCGCGGCGGCCCGTGTGGTGCAGCAGGACGACTGGCCGCTGTTCGATTACCTGATGCGCCTGCCGGGCGGCTTCGACGGCGGCTTCCACGCCCTGCTGGAGGTGTTCGGCGTCGTGCCCCGCTGGCGCCGGCCGCCCCTGGTCAACCTGGACGACGCGCAGCTCGAGCGGCTGGACGCCTTCTGCCGCGAACGCGGCTGGAAGTAACCCTCTCGCAGGCCATGGAGGCAACCTGGCACGAGATCCACTTCGCCGACTCGCGGTCCATGTCCGCGGTCGGTGACGAAACGATCGACCTTGTCGTGACCTCTCCTCCGTATCCGATGATCGAGATGTGGGACGAGCAATTCGTTTCCGGTGACGCGGCAATTGGAGCTGCGCTGAGCGACGAGGACGGAGGCCGCGCGTTCCGGCTCATGCACGCCGCGCTCGATGAGATCTGGAGCGAATGTCACCGGACACTCCGGCCGGGAGGGCTGGCGTGCATCAACATTGGCGACGCCACCCGAAAGATCGGCGGCGAGTTCCGCCTGTTCTCCAACCACAGCCGCGTCCTGCAGCACATGGCCGGCCTGGGCTTCTCCATCCTGCCCGACATCCTGTGGCGCAAGCCGACCAATGCGCCGAACAAGTTCCTGGGCTCCGGCATGCTGCCCGCGGGCGCCTACGTCACCTACGAGCACGAATACATCCTTATCGTGCGCAAGGGCGGCCCTCGGCGGTTCTCGCCCGCCGACAAGGCACGACGCCGTCGCAGCGCCTTCTTCTGGGAGGAACGCAATTCCTGGTTTTCCGACGTGTGGGTCGACCTGGTCGGAACCCGACAGCCACTCGGCAACGGGGAGGCCGGTGACCGGGAAGCGCGCGTGCGGAGCGCCGCGTTTCCGTTCGAGCTGTCGTATCGGCTCATTCAGATGCACTCCCTGATCGGCGACACTGTGCTCGACCCGTTTCTCGGCACGGGAACGACCACCGCCGCCGCCATCGCCAGCGGACGCTCAAGCATCGGTTTCGAGATAGAGGACAGCCTCGAACACCCGATACGTAACGCCATCAACACCGCTGTTCCGCTGGGCCGCACGTACACGCAGCGACGGCTGGATGCCCATCTCGACTTCGTGCAATCCCGGGAAGAGGCGGCACGACCCTGCCGGCACGTCAATCGCCACTACGGATTCGGCGTGGCAACCAGCCAGGAGACGGACTTGCAGTTCGTCGTACCGCGCACGACGGAGGCGGAATCGGCGGGAACGTTCTCCGCCCAGCATGAACCTGCGCCGCTGCCGACTCGATCGGCACCGATCCGGACCTGATCGAGGAGGACGACCGCTTCACCGTCCGCCTGTGGAAGGAGCGCGCTCAGGCGACGCGGTAGCGCTCGATCCTGGCCTCGTCGATCTCGACTCCCAGGCCGGGGCCCGACGGCACTCGCACCATGCCGTCCGCGTCGATGCCGATCGGCTCCGGGATGATGCCGTGGAGCTGCTGGTAGCTCTCCACGGTCCGGTAAGGCGGATCGAGCATGTACTCCACATACGGGCTGTTGGTCAGCGTCGCGCAGAGTTGCAGGTGCGCGGCCAGGCCGATGCCGCACGCGCCGTGGTGCGGGACGAAGCGGCGGCCGGCAAGCTCCGCGGCCGCGGCGATCTTGCGCATCTGTGACAGCGGCGCGCTGGCCGCGCAGTCGGGCTGCAGCACGTCGTACGCGCCGGCCTGCAGCAGCCGGGCGAAGGCCGCGGTGCCGCGATCGCCTTCGCCGCCGGCGATCGCCAGCTCCGCCTCGCCGGTCAGGCGGGCGATGGCCGCGACGTCGCCGCGCGGCAGCGGCTCCTCCAGCCAGCCCACGCCGAGCTGGTGCAGCTCGCACGCCGTCTCCCGCGCCCGAGCGTAGTCCCAGGCCGGCCGCGGCGAGCCGGGGCCCACCCCGCCTGCCAGGTTGGCGTCGACCATGATGTCCATGGACTCGCCGACCCGCTCCCGGACCGCCCGCACCATGGCGATATCCTCGGCCATGGTCGGCCGTGACGTGCGCAGCTTGATCGCCGTGAAGCCCTCCTCGCGATAGCGCGCCGCGTCGTCGGCCAGCTCGGCGTCCGGCTTGCCCACCACCGGCGATACGTAGGCCCGGATCCGGTCGCGGCAGATTCCCCACAGGCGCGCCAGCGGCTGGCCGGCTTCCTTGCCGAGCAGGTCGCACAGGGCGATGTCCACCGCCCATGCGGCAGCAGCCTCCACCGTCGGCGCATGCGCCTGCAGCCAGGCGCTGTCGGCGCCAAGCAGGGCCGGCGTCACCGCCGCCACCGCGTCGCGGGCGTCGCCGCCCATGGCCCCGTAGCCCACCGCTCCCTCCGTGGTGCGGACCCGCACCAGCGTCATCGTCCGGGACCGCTCCAGCGCTTGCGGCGGCGACCACGCCTTGCGATAGGGCCGCGGATGCGGCAGCTCGACGACGATCGGATCGACGGCGGTGATCTTCATCGCTGCCCATGGTAGCCGACTGCCGCCGCCGGTATTATTCCGCCGCGCGGCGGCGCAGGAAGGGTCCCGCGAAGGAGAGACGACGATGGCATCAACGAAAGCGAGCGGCATGGACCACCGGCCCGAGGGCGAATACCGGCGCGTGGTCGAGCCCGGCGAGTTCCCGATCGCCGCCATCCACAGGGCCCACGGCCACCTGAACACGATGTGCGCGGCCCTGGTCGGCGCCGGCGCCGAGGTGCGGGTCATCCACGACCGCGATCCGGACAAGCTGGCGCTGCTCCGGGAGGACTTCCCGGATGCGCGCGTCGCGGCCAGCGAGCAGGAGGTGCTCGACGACCCGGAGGTCAAGCTGGTGGCCGCCGCCGCGGTGCCGTGCGACCGCGGCGCGGTCGGCGAGCGGGTGATGCGCGCCGGCAAGGACTACTTCACCGACAAGTGCCCGTTCACGACCCTCGGACAACTGGAGTCGGCCCGCGCGGCGGCCGCCGAGACCGGCCGCAAGTTCATGGTCTACTACGGGGAGCGGCTCCACAACGAGGGGATCATCCGCGCCGGGCAACTCATCGACGACGGCGCTATTGGCCGCGTCGTGCACCTCGACAGCTTCGGCCCGCACCGGCTGGAGGCGCACAAGCGCCCCGACTGGTTCTTTCGCAAGGAGCAGTACGGCGGGGTCATCGCCGACTTGGGCTCACACCAGGCCGAGAAGTTCCTGAGCTTCGCAGGCGTAGCGGGAGCGCGCGTGCTGTCGAGCTCCGTGGCCAACTACGGAAACCCGGAGTATCCCGAGCTGGAGGACTTCGGCCAGGCCACCATGGCCGTCGACGGCGCCACCTGCTACTTCCGCGTCGACTGGTTCACCCCCGACGGCCTGCGCTCCTGGGGCGACGCCCGCACCTTCGTGATGGGCACCGAGGGATACCTGGAGGTGCGCGCGCACGTGGACGTGGCGCGCGGCGACGGGCCGGTGCTGAACCTGGTGGACGGCAAGGGCGAGCGCACCGTGGAAGTGGGCGCCAGCGGCTTCCCGTTCTTCGGCGACCTGATTCTGGACTGCCTGGAACGGACCGAGAATGCGATGACCCAGGAGCACGCGTTCCTGGCCGCCGAGTTGTCCCTGCAGGCGCAGGCGCAGGCCGTGGACCTCACCACGCGCTGACGGCCGTCCGGCAGGCGGCGATCAGGCCGGCCTGCGCGGATCGTTGATCGCCGCCTCGGGTACCCCGCCCTCCAGGGCGGTGCGCACGCGCTCTGCCGCCTTGGTCTTCAATTCGACCACCGACTCCTCCGTGTAGTAGGCGTGGTGGTCGGTCAGGATCACGGTGTCCAGATCGCGCAGCGGACTGTCGGCCGCCAGCGGCTCCGTTTCGAACACGTCGAGCGCGGCGTAGCCCAGGCGGCCGGCGCGCAACGCGTCGGCCAGCGCGGGCTCGTCGATGATCCCGCCGCGCGCGGTATTGACGATGATCGCCGTCGGCTTCATCGCCGCGAGCCGTGCCTGGTCGAGCATGCCGCGCGTCTCGGCCGTCAACGGCGTGTGGATCGACACGTAGTCCGACGCTGCCAGCAGCTCGTCGACTCCCGCCGGCTCGGCGCCGGCAGCCCTGATCTCGGCAGCGTCCACGTACGGATCGTGCGCGAGCACCCTCGCCAGCCCCAGCCCGGACAGCTTGCGGTGCACCGCGCGCGCGATCGCCCCGTAGCCCAGCAGGCCGAAGGTCTTGCCGCGGATGCGGTAGGACGGACGGTTGCGCGGGAACCCCCAGCCGCCGTCGCGGATGCCCCGGTCGGTGTACGGGATCTTGCGGACGCAGGCCAGGAACAGTGCGAGCGCGTGGTCGGACACGTCCTCGATGCCGTAGTCCGGCACCCGCGCGACCCAGATGCCGCACTCGGTGGCCGCGTCGATGTCGACGTTGTCGTAGCCGACTCCGTAGCGGCAGATGATCTTGCAGCGGCGCATCCCCTCGATGATCCACCGCGGTACCGGCTCCAGATTGACGATCACGGCGTCGGCGTCGCGGCAGGCGGCGGCGATGTCGGCGGGATCGGTGGACCGCTCGACCTCCAGGGTCGCGATCGGCGCCAGGACCGCCCGCTCCTGATCGTGTGCCTCGAACCGATCGTCGATGATCGCGACGCGATAGCTCACCCGTGTGCCTGCCGGTCCAAGCTAAGCATGGCCCGCGGGCGCCATCAACGGTATCTTCTGAACATGCTGACGGAAAAGATGAGCCTTGCACTGAACGACCAGCTCAACGCAGAGCTCGCCTCCTCCTACACGTACCTGAGCCTCGCCGCCCACTTCGGCGCCCAGAGCCTGCCAGGACTGGCGCACTGGTTCCGCACTCACGCCGAGGAAGAACAGGTGCACGCGATGAAGATCTTCGACTACATCCTGGCACGCGGCGGCACGGTCACGCTGGCCGCGGTGCCCGCTCCCCCGGCCCCGGCCGCGTCGCCGCGCGAGGCGTTCGCGGACGCGTTCCGCGAGGAGTCCGAGGTGTCCGGCGCGATCGACGCGCTGGTGGAGGTGGCCGTGGCGGAAAAGGACCGCGCCACGCAGGTGTTCCTGGACTGGTTCGTGACCGAGCAGGTCGAGGAGGAGGCGCTGTTCAGCGAGCTGCTCACGCAGATCAACCGGATCGGCGACTCGGAGGTCGGGCTCTTCGTGTTCGACCAGAAGCTCGCCGAGCGCACGCCCGACACCTCCGGCGGGGACTGACGATCCGTGTCACGACCGCGGCCCGCCCCGCCGGCGATCCGGACGGCCGCCACGGCGCTGGCGTGCGTGCTCGCCGTCGCGGCGCCCGCCTTCGCACAGACCGCGGTCACGCAGGCGCCCCCGGAGTACGGCTACGGCACCCTCCCCTTCGGCGCCACCGCCCGTGAGGTGCTGCGGGACCTGAGCGGCGCCACGGTCGATGCGGACGACGCCGGCGCGGCCCAGTTCATCGGCCAGTACGAGGTGCTGAGCGACTTCTTCGCCGCGGGCCAGTATCCCAACTTTCTCGGCGTCCGGGAGCTCGAGACCGAGGTCACGAGAATGTACCGGGTCAGCCACCGCGCGTGGGAGAACGTGGTCGCCCTGGAGCTGTACTTCTTTCGATACCCCGACGCGCCCGACCAACCCGAGTCCTACGTGCTGTTCATGGCACGCAAGACCCTGAACACCTCCGGCGCGGGAAGCCACCTGGCCGTATCCGAAGGGCTGGAAGAGACGATCAGTGACGTCCTGGAACTGACCGCCGACAGCTACGAGGTGGGATACCAGCCGTTCGGCCAACTCTTCGCCCTGGCGGCGCGGATTTCGATCTGGGAAGCGCCGGCCATCGACGTGTTCCTCATGGTCTTCCAGAACCTGCTCGTATCGAGCAATGCCGACATCGTGTACCGCGACCGCGAGCTGTGGGACCGGTACGTCGATGCGGCCCGCCGGCAGCGGGACACCGAAGAAGAGAAGGACTCCGAAAAGGCACGCTCGATGGGAAGCAGCTTCTAGCGCCGCTGCACCGCTTCGCGGCGGCCGGCCGTCCTTCACCGCCGCGCAAACCCGAATGATCGATCTCGCGGTCGTCCACTATCACCTGCTGCCGGGCGGCGTCACCAGCGTCATCCGCGACGGGCTGCGCGCGGTCCTCCAGCATCGGCCGGGACTGCTGCGTTCGATTCATCTCATGGCCGGGCGACCGGAAGGCGTGGAAACCGTGCGCGCCGCACTGCGTGCGGCGGCAGCGGACGCCGGCGCCGATACCGTGGTGCAGGCCACGGTCGACCCGCTCCTGGACTACAGCGGCCGCGGGTCCGCGAGCCCGGACGCCTGGAGCTTCGCCGCGGTAAGCGGCCCGGATGCGGTCTGGTGGATCCACAACCATCACGTGGGCAAGAACACCCCGTTCACGCGAGCACTGCTGCACGGCGCGGCGCGCGGCGACGCGCGCGTCCTGCTGCAGATCCACGACTTCCCGGAGTGCGGCAGGATCGACGGATACCAACAGGTGCGTGCCGCCCTCGGAACAGAGCTGTATCCGTTCGGACCCCGCCTGCGCTACGCGGTCATCAATCGCCGTGACCACGAGGCGCTGGCGGCCGCCGGGATCCCGGACGCGTGCCTGCACCTGCTCTGGAACCCGGTCCTGCCCAGTCCGATCGAACCAGGGAGCGAGCGCCTCGCCCCGCTGATGCCAGGCGGCCGCCGCCTCTGGCTCTATCCGGTGCGCATTCGCCGGCGCAAGAACGTGCTGGAGGCGGGACTGCTGGCGCGGTTGGCCGGAAGAGCGGCGGTCGGCGTCACCCTGCCGGCGAGCTCGACGGCGGAAGCCTCCTACCATCGCCAGACCGGCGCTCTGTTTCGCGACGGCACGCTGCCCGGCAGAATCGGATTCGGCGGTCAGCCCCGATTTCGCGACCGGTCGCTCGGCGCGCTCGCAGCCGGCGCCGACGCGGTCGTCTCCAGCTCCATCGAGGAGGGATTCGGCTACCAGTTTCTGCATGCCCGCCAGTGGCGCCTGCCCCTGATCGCCCGCGACATCGATGCGATCGACGGGGTTCGAGACCTGCTGCATCCTCAGTCGACGGTGCTCTACGACCGGCTCCAGTGTCCGCTGACCCGCGCCGACCGCCTGCACCTGAGCGGCCGCTACCGCGCGCGCCTGAAGCGCCTGCGACCGTACGTCCCGCAGGCGACTCTGGACCAGGTCGCCGACCAGGTGGCTGCCGACACCGGCGGGCCGCTGGTCGACTACTCGTACCTCAGCGTGGAGCTGCAACAGGCAGTCGCCGTTCGCTGCACGTGCGACACGGAACTGCGCCGTCACCGTGCGGCCAACGCCGACCTGATCGAGCGGGTACGAGCGGTGCATCCACCGCACCCCCCGGACCGCGCTGTCGACCTGCTGGAGCGGCGGTTCGGCGCGGCCGCGTTCGCTGCGCGGGCGGCGGAAGCGCTGTCGTGGCCGCCGGCGGCCGGCGGCGAAGGTATGGCGGATGCCGCTTCCGTGGCCGCACGGTTCGCCGCCGCGCCGTATCAGCGCCTGCTGCTCGACCCGCTGTGAGTGCTTTGGGAGCCGCAACGCAGCGCGCTACCTTCATCGCGACCTGATGGCTCCCCTACCCCCGTTCGAGCTCATCCTGGGCCGGCTGCCGTCGCTGCGAGAGCAGGTCTTCGAAGACCGCCACACCCTGCTTGCGGAGCTGGCCATGATCTCGGAGATCCCGGCGCCCACGTTCGGCGAGCAGCAGCGGGCGGAATTCCTGCAGGAACGGTTCAGCCAGTTCGGCCTGACCGACGTCGTGCAGGACGATCTGGGCAACGTCGCCGCCACCCATCCCGGAGCGGGAGGCGGCGGTGTCATCCTGCTGGCCGCTCACCTGGACACCCTGTTTCCGGACGGGACCGAGTACGTCACCGAGGTGCAACCCGACCGGGTGGTGGGTGCGTCGGTCGCGGACGACTCGCTGGGTCTGGCGACGCTGGCGACCCTCCCACACCTGCTGGAGCGCCTGCGGCTCACCTTGCGTTCCGATCTCCTGCTCCTCGGCACGACCCGCTCGCTCGGCCGCGGCAACCTGGCCGGGTTGCGCTTCTTCCTGGAGAACCCGCGCCTGCCGATCCGCGCCGCGGTGTGCGTGGAAGGGGCTCCCCTCGGACTCCTGAGCCACACCTCGATCGGCATGATCCGCGGTGACGTGATCTGCCGCATCCCGGAACAGCACGACTGGACCCGCTTCGGTGAAGCCAGCGCCATCGTCACGGTCAACGAGGTGATCAACCGCGTCCTGGCGCTGCCGATGCCGCGCCGGCCGCGTTCCACCGTAGTGCTGGGCGAGGTAAGGGGCGGCACCGCCGCCCACACCGTGGCGACCCGGGCGACGCTCGGATTCGAGGCGCGCAGCGAGTCGGGACACGTCGTGGCATCGCTGCTGCACTCCATCGGCAGGATCGCGCAGCAGGTCGCCGCTCAGCGCGGCGAGCACGTCGAGCTCGAGCTCGTCGCCCGGTGCCATCCCGGCGGCATCGGTCTGGATCATCCTCTGGTGGACCGCGCGCTGCGGATCATGAGCCGGCTGGGGCTCCCGCCCCGCATGACGCCGAGCACCTCCGAGCTGGCGGCGCTGATCGACCGGCGCATCCCGGCGATCACCATCGGCATCACCGAGAGCGCTCACCCCGGCGAAGCGACCGAGACGGTCTTCATCGAGCCGATGGCGACCGGGCTCACGCAGCTCATAGGCATCCTGCTGGCCATCGACGGGGGCTACTGTGTCAACTGACCGCGAGACCGGCGGCGCCACCGGCGACGGCTGGCTGCAGCGCAACACCTACCATCACTCCGATTTCGATGACCTGGGCGCGCTAGTGGCGGCCAAGGAGCGGCTCGGCACCTCCATCTCGCTGTGCATTCCGGCCCTGAACGAGGAGCTCACCATCGGCAAGGAGGTCGTCGTCTTTCGTTCCGAGCTCATGCAGCGCTATCCGCTGCTCGACGAGATCGCCGTGCTCGACTCCGGCTCCCGGGACGCCACCCGCGAGGTTGCCCGCGACTTCGGCGCCGACGTCTACCTGGCAGACGAGATCCTCCCGCACCTGCCGCGGCACCGCGGCAAGGGCGAGAACCTGTGGAAGGCGATCTACCAGCTCCGGGGCGACATCATCGTCTACATCGACGCCGACATCCGCAACATCCATCCCCGCTTCGTGTACGGCCTGCTCGGCCCCCTGCTGGCCCGCCCGGAAGTCGGCTACGTCAAGGCGTTCTACGACCGTCCGGTGGCGATGCCGAAGGAAATGAGGCCCACCGGCGGCGGCCGCGTCACCGAGATCCTGGTGCGGCCGCTGTTCTCGCTGTTCTTCCCGGAACTGGCCACGATCATCCAGCCCCTGTCGGGCGAGTACGCGGCGCGGCGCGGCGTGCTCGAACAGCTCCCGTTCCCGGTCGGCTACGGCGTGGAGACCTCGCACCTGATCGACGTCTACCACCGGCACGGGCTCGACGCGATCGCCCAGACCGACCTGGACCGGCGCGTCCACTACAACCAGGACACGCAGGCGCTGGGCAAGATGGCGTTCCGGATCCTGCAGGCCTTCCTGCGGCGGGCGGCCGCGCACGGAACGATCGGGGCGACGCCCGTTCTCGGCACGGCGCTGCACCAGTTCCTGTCACGGGACCGGGATTACGAGCACCTCGTGAGCGAGATCGAGGAGATCGAGCGGCCGCCGATGATCGAGCTGCCGGAGTACCGACGGCGGCGCGCCAGGCTGTCGCGGGAGTACTAGTCCTTCGGTCCCACCAGGCGGTAACGGCCGGCCGCCCAGTCGCCGACGCCGTGGCGGTAGTACTTCGACGACGGACGGCCGCTGGCGCCGCCGGGCATCGCCGTGAAGGCGATCTCGTCGGCGAAGTCCACGATCAGCCGGTACGACGGACCCGCAGCCTTGGCGCGGCGGCCCACCCGGTTTCCCTGCTGGACGGTCGAGGCGTCGCCGCGAGCCAGAAAGGGTCCCGCGCGCAGAAAGCGCCCGACGGGCGTTTCGCCGAGCAGCACGTGGTTGACGACGATCGGGTCCTCTCCCCAAGGCGGCTGTTCCGCCCCCACCCAATCCAGGACGGCCGGCACGATCGTGTCCCAGTCGACCGCCGCGAACGGCGGGCGAGCAGCGATCCACGCTTCCTCGATGAGCCGGAAGTTGAACGTGAAGAACGAGCCGGCGGCGGCGGCGGCCAGCGTCCCGGCCGGGAACAGCACGACCTTGCACGTCGCCAGCAGAAGACCATGGACGAACTCGGAAAACGAGGTCGCCTCGCGGCTTTCGGCCTCCATGCAGCAGTCCCAGGACAGCAGCCGGCGGCCGAGCGGATGCAGCCGCAGGCGGTCGCGCAGAAAGCTCAGGATCCGCTCCGCGCGCAGCGAGTACACGTCGGTCTGGATCCGCATCATGTCGCGCTCGGTCAGCGGTCCACCGGTTCCGTCGTGACCGGCCTCAAGCATCTGCCGGATCCGGTCCGCGCGGTCGGCGGAGGCGGTCATGGTCTGCGCCGAAGCGTCGCCGTCGAACGGCTGATTTGCCACGACCAGGATGCCGGACGCAGGATCGCGCTCCGGCGGAAACCGGGCGGCCTCCCACAGCCCGTCCCAACCCACGCCGCCCCGCCACGCCGGCATCGGCAGCAGGCCGCTCAGGCCTCCGCCCCGAACAGGAACCGCGGCGTTCATGCGCCGGCCGATGCGGCCGCTCCGGTCGGACAGCACCCAGTGGAGACCCGGCAGACGGATCGTATCGATCGCGGCCAGCCCCTCGTCCAGGTCGCGGGCGGCGTTCAGGGCGATGATTCCGGCCATGCTGCTCCCGGCCAGCGGCGCTTCTCCCGCCCATCGGCGGGCCAGATAGCGCCCGGCCGTGTGCGGGTTGCCGGCCAGAGCGCCGTGCTCGGTCTCGTGGAAGGCGGCGAGCTCGGACCGGCCGGACCGGGTGCGGATCTCCTCCTGACGCACCGGGAACGGGTGCCAGCGGCCGCCGCGCAGATAGCGACCGTCGCGGCACTCCTCCACGAACAGGTCCTCGCTGTCCGCGTGCGCATAGGTGACCCCCCACGCCAGGTTACGATTCCACCCGGACGCGAACACCGGCCCGCCGGCCACCGTGGCTCCCATGACCCAGAGCTCCGGCGTCTCCATCACCGCTTCGTACCAGACCGCCGGCAGGCTGGTGATGTCCAGGTGCGGGTCGTTGCACAGCAGCGGCCTGCCGGATGCCGTCAGCCCGCCGGCGACCGCCCACGCGTTGCTGCCGCCGGGTGACGGCGGCATCGCAATGCGCTCGTCATCCGGCCGTTCGGCCTCGGCCTCCGCCACATCGTGGCCGCCCGCCACCCGGTGGCCGTCCACCACCAGGCGCCGGTAGTCCCCCTGCCGATATCCGTCGGCCGGCCGGCCGAACAACTGGCTCCACGCACGCAGCGTCCCCGGATCGACAGCCAGTGCCCGCGCGATCGCGAGCTCCATTTCGCCCTGGCCGTCGTCGAGTCCGATGTAGGCAATGGCTCTCAGGCAGCGGAGGAGGTCCGCGGGTGTGAACGGTTCGACGCGGTTGCCGGTGAGCCGTAGCTCGAAGGGCCGATGGCCGCTGCCGATGACGTCGTTGAGGCCGGCGCAGTACGAGCGAACGACCGACATGGCGTGCTCTCCCAAGCCTGCCAGATCCTCGTCCGACACCTGGTGCAGGCGGAGCGCTCGCGAGCGCCGGTCGCTGTCGATGAGCTTGGGGATGTCGCCGAACGCCTCGGCCAGCCGCCCGGCGCCCAGGGCGCGGGTGGCGAATATCTGGAACAGGCGATCGGTCGCGTGCATGAAGCCGAGGCCGTAGTAGCCGTCGACCAGCGTCTGCGCGCGAATCCGCGGCGTGCCGGAACGTTCGCGGGCGACCTGCACGTCCTGTGCCGGAATGCGCAGTCCGCCGGGACGCGTTCGTGGGGGAAGACGCACGGCTTCAGGTTGGGGAAAAGCACCGAAACAGGCAACATGAGCCCGGGCGGTGCGGAGGCTGGCCGCTGACCCGCCGTGCCGATAGGATTCCGGCTCCGATGATACGAGCCGCGGCCGCGCTGGCCGCCCTGGTCGTGGCCTGCGCCGCCTGCCGGCAACCGCACGCGGAACCGCAACGGCTTCCCGACGACCAGCGCTCCCGTTCCAGCTACAGCGTCGGGCTGAAGATCGGCAGCGGCCTGGCGGAGCAGCCGCTCGACCTGGACCTGGACTGGGTGGAACGCGGCATCCGCGACGCCCTGGCGGGCACGGCCATGCTCGGGCCATCGCAGGTGGACGAGGAACTGCAGGCCGCACAGTCGATCATCCGTGCCGGCGATGCGAACGCTACGGCCGGCGAGGCGCTGCGGAGCGAGAACCGGGGCGATCCGGACGTCATCGAGCTCGAAAGCGGCGTGCAGTACCGGGTGGTTTCGTCCGGGACGGGCACACCCCCACGCCTCGATCAGCGGGCGATTCTCCAGTACCGGGTGAGCGCCCCCGGCGGACAGGCGATCCTTGACCTGTTCGCGACCGGAGAGACCGAGACGGTGCGGGTCGGCGACCTCATCCCGGGGCTGGTCGAGGTGCTGACGCTGATGGGCCCCGAGTCACGCTGGGAGGTGACCATCCCGCCCGGGCAGGCCTACGGCGAACGGGGCAGACAGCCGTTCGTCGGTCCCAACGTCACGCTGACATTCGATCTTCTGCTGCTGGGGATCGACGAGGGGCAGTCCTGATGCACGCAGCGAGCCGTACCCGGCGCGTCGCGGTCGAGACGCTGGGCTGCCGCCTCAACGCCTACGAGAGCGACGCCCTCAAGGCGGACTTCGCCGAACGCGGCTATCGCGTCGTCGAACCCGGGGAGGCGGCCGACGTGGTGGTCGTCAACAGTTGCACCGTTACGGACCAGGCCGACCGCAAGTCGCGCAACGCACTGTACCGGGCCGGACGCGCCGGCGACCCGCTGGAAGGCCGGCAGCCCCTGATCGTGGCCACCGGCTGCATGGCGACCGGCCAGCGGGCGACCGTCGCCGACCTGCCGGGAGTGGACTACGTGGTCGACAACGAGCACAAGGCCGGCATCGCCGCCCTGGTCGACGCCCATCTTGCCGGCGAGATCGCCGCGGCGGCCGCGTTCCCGGCCGGCCCGTTCGCGTACGGCGGCGGCGAGCATGCCGCGCGCGCGCGGCGCTTTCTCAAGGTCCAGGACGGCTGCGACAATCACTGCAGCTTCTGCATCATCCCCTTCGTGCGGGGCCGCGCGGTGAGCCGGCCGCTCGCGGCGATCCTCGACGAGGCGCGCGCCATCGTCGACGACGGCTTCCACGAGATCGTCATCACCGGCGTGAACCTGGGCCGGTACCAGGACGGCGCAACGGGCTTCGCGGCGATGCTCGAGGCGGTGCTGGCGTTGCCCGGCGACTTCCGCGTGCGGCTGTCCTCGCTGGAGCCGGACCTGCAGGTCGAGCCTGCGATCGACCTGCTTGCCCACGACCGCCTCTGCCCGCACCTGCACCTGTGCCTGCAGTCAGGCTCCGACCGCGTGCTGCTGGCCATGCGCCGGTTCTACGACCTGCGGACGTTCGAGCGCTTGCTCGATCGCGCGCGCCGCATCCGATGCGACCTGAACGCCACCACCGACATCCTCGTGGGTTTCCCGGGAGAGACCGACCGGGACTTCGAAGACACCTGCCGCGCCGTGCGGGACCTCGCCTTCACCCACTGCCACACCTTCCGGTTCGCACAGCGCGAAGGCACCCGCGCCGCCCGCATGACCGGGCAGGTGGACGAGCGGGTCAAGCAGCGCCGCAGCGCCGTGGTGCGCCGGCTGGCCGCCGCCAACCGCGACGCCTACCTGCGGAGCCTGTCCGGCGCCCGGCAGCGGCTGCTGGTCGAATCGGTCGAGGACGGGATCGCGCGCGGGTACGGAGAGTGCTACGTGCCGATCGAGGCGCCGTGCGGCGACGCCGCTCTGACGCGCGGCTTCCTGGACGTGCGCGTCAGCCCGCCCGTTCCTGGCAGCGGCGCCCTGTCGGCCACGGCCCTCGACGGCGCCGCCGTCACGAGCGCCGGCCGAACAGCAGCCGCCCTCCCCACTTGAACACCGCGAACAGGGCGGCGACCAGCACGAAGAACCAGATCATCGGCGCGCCGAAGAACAGCCACACGCGCAGGCGCTGCAACACGAACGCCACCACGAAGGCGACGACCAGCATCGTCATGAGCCCGGTCAGCCGGTTGAAGCCCGGCACGCTGTCGAAGTCGACGTTGCGCCGCATGACGCCCAGGGTCGCCACCATCGCCGCGATCGGCACCAGGTAGATGACCACGTTGACGTCGAGCAGGTTCTCCCCGGAGAAGAACAGGGCGTAGACTACCAGCACGGCGGCGAATGTCCCGGGCACGCACGCGGCATACACCAGCACCGCGTAGAGATAGCGCCACGGCGCGCGCCCGCCCCGGCCCTTGCCGTGCAGCCCGCCGATCAGCGCCGTGACGATCACCACGGCGCCGAACCCGATCAGCAGCGGCACGCGCAGCAAGTCGGCCGCGGCGATCAGCTCGCGCAGGGTCACGAATGGACGATACCCCGATGCCGAGGTGTCCGTCAGACGCGACGCAGATTCCTGTCGGGGGTTGAACGGACTGATCGATCAGGCCAGATTGGCCAGATGAGACAGGTCAGCGTAACGGAACCCAGGAACGGCGTGAGCGCGAGCCGTCTGATCGCCGCGGAGCGCGCAGACGAACGGTGAGGTGCCGGGACTCGTCGGCTCTGTGAGTGTCGTCGACGCGCTCCTCACCGCTTCCCGGTCGCTGGCCATCGCAGGCGACCAGGGCGCGTTCGGTCCCCCCGTCGCGTGCGTCTACAATCCGCTGCGATATGCGGGAGCCGCCCACCGGCGGTACATCACCGCCTACGCGAAAGAGAATATCCGCGCCGTGTTCCTGGGCATGAATCCCGGCCCGTTCGGGATGGTGCAGACGGGGATCCCCTTCGGCGACGTGCGGACGGTGACCGACTGGCTCGCCATCGCCGACGGCGTGGAGCCGCCGGAACGCCAGCACCCGGCACGGCCGGTGCTCGGCTTCGCCTGCACGCGGATCGAGGTCTCGGGCTCCCGCCTCTGGGGCCTGTTCGCCGATCGCTTCGGCACGCCCGACCGCTTCTTCGCCGAGCACTTCGTGCTCAACTACTGCCCGCTCGCCTTCCTCGGCGACACCGGCCGCAACATCACCCCCGACAAGCTCTCCGGACCGGCGATGCGCGCGCTGCTGGCCGCGTGCGACCACCACCTGCGGGCAGCGGTGGCGGCGCTGCGGCCCCGGTGGGTGGTCGCCCTCGGCGCCTACGCCGAACGGCGAGCACGCGGAGCTCTTCCCGAGGGACAGCGTGTGGTCCGTCTGCTCCATCCCAGCCCCGCCAGTCCGCGCGCCAATGCCGGCTGGGCCGAGCAGGCGACCGCCGAACTGATCGGCGCCGGCATCTGGAAGTGAAGCGCGGCGATCACCAGCCGCGTCGGGACTGGGCCGCCGACGAGTCCGCCCGGCGGTGATTCCCGCGACCTGCGTCCTACGGAGGCACCAGGACGAGCTTGCCGGTGAATCGCTTGGCGAGGAAGTCGCGCTGCGCGGTAACGATGTCGGCCAGGCGGTAGGTCTTTGCCACTACCGGGCGAACGTCACCGCGCTCGATGTAGGACACGAGATTGGGGAACACCTCCGGGTCCTGGAAGGTGCAGCCGATCACCGTCAGGTCATGCAGATAGAGCGTGCGCAGGTCCAGCGGGCCGACCGGACCGGCGATGGCCCCGGAACAGACGTAGCGGCCACCGGCACGCAGCACGCCGAGCAGGTGTGACCAGCGCTCGCCGACGACGACGTCCACCACGAGGTCGATCCGACCACGCCCGATCGCTGCGACGACGTCGGCATCCCGGGCGATCGCTTCATCCGCGCCGAGGGCGAGCACGGCTTTCTGCTTCGATGCGCTTGCTTGCGCCGTCACATGTGCCCCGCGCCGCTTGGCAAGCTGCACCGCTGCGCTGCCGACGCCGCCGGATGCGCCGGTGACGAGCACCCGCTCGGCGCCGAGCGCGGCTCGTGCAAGCATGTTTTCGGCTGTCGAATAGGCGCACGGCATCGAGGCGAGCTCGACACTGCTCCAATCGCACGCCACGGAGAAGGTTTCGGATGACGGCGCCTTGGCGTACTGGGCGAAGGCGCCGTCTATCTCCGAGCCGAGCGTGTCGGCCTCGAACGGCCGGAATCGGCGATGGTGGCGCAGCAGCGGCGCGACGATGACGCGTTCTCCGATCCTGGCGAGGGAGACGCCGTCGCCCGCGACGACGATACGCCCGCAGCAATCGGCCCCCTGGATACGCGGGAAGCGCAGTGGCGCACCGGTCCAACTCCCATCCGCGGCGTCGGCCTCGGCGAGCCCAGCGCTGCCGCCGGCGCTGCTTCCGGTCCGCACGGCCTTCGAGTACCAACCGATTCGCGTGTTGATGTCGGTGTTGTTCACGCCCGCCCCCTCGACGCGTATCAACACCTCCCCGGGACCGGGCTTCGGTACGGGCACGTCAGTGCGGTACACGAGCCGGTCGAAGCCGCCGTGGCCGGTAAGCAGCGCAGCGCACATCCGATCGGGGGCGGCGCCGTTCGCGTCTCTGTCCATATATTCTTGTTCCTCTCAAGGAGATTGCCGGCTGCCGGTGTGCGTCCGTGGCGTGCCGGCCGGTTGCTGCTCGGCGAGTACGAGTTGCGCGCCCCCCGCAGGCCCAAGTGCCGAGAGTCAGGGTAGAGTCTCCGACATGTACGACGACATCGCCACCCTGACCGACGGGCGCACCGGCCGCTGCTCGTCATGGGACACGACCGGCCGCAATCAGGATCGCTGGCTCATCGGTCCCGGGGAAACTCGGGTGCTGGCCGACATCGAGGGGCCCGCCGTGATCACGCACCTGTGGTTCACCCAGCGCAATCACTACCGCGAGTGCCTGCTGCGCATCACCTGGGACGACGCGCCGCACGCCAGCGTGGTGGCGCCGCTCGGCGACTTCTTCTGCCTGGGCCACGGGATCGTCGCGAGCTTCCAGTCGGCGCTGTTCACCGCGTCGACCAATCACGAGAACCGCATGGACGCCGGCTGCGCGCTCAACTGCTACGTGCCCATGCCGTTCCGCAGGCGCGCCCTGGTGGAGCTCGTCAACGAGAGCTCCGAGGAGCACCTGCAGTACTTCTACGTCGACTACGAGCGGCTGCCCGAACCGCGCGACGGCGCCGGGTACTTCCACGCCGAGTTCCGGCGCGCCAATCCGTTCGGCGGCTGGGCCCACGAGATCACCGTCAACACGCCGGAGTCCAACGTCGTCAATCGCGCCCGCACGGCCTGGGAGAACAACTACGTCATCCTGGACACGCGCGGCCGCGGCCACTACCTGGGCTGCAACCTGTCGGTGACCAATTTCCAAGGCACTTGGTGGGGCGAAGGGGACGACATGATCTGGGTGGACGGCTACCGCTGGCCGCCGGACCTGCACGGCACCGGCAGCGAGGACTACCTGGGCCAGGCGTGGGGGATGCAGGACAACGCCTTTCTCCGCAACGGGTCATCGATCCACGAGAGGAACACCGGCGGCTACCAGACCAGCTACGTGCTGCACCTGGAGAATCCCGTGCGCTTCCGCAAGGAGATCAGGGTCACCATCGAGCACGGGCACGGCAACCACCTGGCCAACGAGATGTCCTCCACCGCCTACTGGTACGCGGCCGAGCCCGCCGCGGCCGTTCAGCCGCCGCCGGTGGCGCAGCGCCTGCCGGTGCTGCGCGACAACCAGGGCACGTGGCTGGAAGACCCGGCACGTCGTCATCCGGGCCGCCAGGTCCCGCTGACCGCGGAGATGCGCCGCATGAAGGAGCGGGCGGCCCGCCGGTCGCAGGCCTGACCGTCCCGTCGCCGTCAGCAGCCCTCGTCACCGCCGGCCGCGGGACCGGGTTGACCCGGCAGCCCGATGATGAAGCGGGCTCCGCTGTCGTGGTTCTCCGCCCGCACGCTGCCGCCGTGCGCCTCGACGTGGGCCCGCACGATGGCCAGCCCCAGCCCGCTGCCGCCTTCCGGAGCGTGCTCGCTGCGATAGAACCGCTCGAAAATGTGCGGCAAATCCTCCTCGGAGATCCCCGGTCCGCGGTCGGTCACGGACAGGTGCACCGTGTCGTCGCGCTCGTGGATGTCCACGGTCACCGTGGTGCCCAGGGCGGTCCAGTCGATCGCGTTCTGCACCAGGTTGCCGATCGCGGCCTCCAGCGAGCGCTGATCGCCTTCGATTGCGGTGCGTCCGCGCTCGATCAGCTCCACCTGCACCGAGCGTGACTCGGCACGGGCGCGCAGCAGCGCGATCGCGTTCCTGGCAGCATCGGTCAACTGCAGGGGGCGCCGCTCCAGGCCGGCCACCCCGCCTTCCAGGCGCGCGATGTCGAGCACGTTGGTGGTGATCCACTCCATGCGTTCGATCTGCCGCAGACACTCCGGCAGGAACTCGCTGCGCATCTGCTCGTCCTCCGGGTGCTTCTTCATCAGCTCGGTGAACGTCCGCAGTGCCGTCAGCGGTGTGCGCAGCTCGTGCGAGGCGTCGCCCACGAAGCGGCGCAACACGTCGCGCTCCCGGCGCAGCTCCTCGATGGTCGTGCCGAGCCGGGAAGCCATCGCGTTGAAGGCGACGGCCAGCTCGCGCATCTCCCCCTTGCCGCGCGCCGGCGCGCGGCCACCGAGGTCGCCGGCGCCCCAGCGCCGGGCAGCCGAACTCAGCGACGAGATCCGAGCGGGCAAGCGACGCCCGCCCACCAGTCCGATCAGAGCCGCCAGGACCGTGGTCGCCACACCGGCCGCCACGAAGGTGTCGCGCAGGCCGCGCCGGACCTCTTGCAGCACGCCCCGGCCCGAGCCGATCTGCACGTAGCCGAAGGGCCGCGCGGGATCGCCGATCGGGACGGTCACCGCAGGTTCGATCTCGGCCTCGGGCTCAACCAGCGCCGCGCGGGCGGAAGCTGCCTGCCGGTCGAGGGTCAGGCGATTGCCCAGCAGGTCACGCCTCACCCGCATTCCCCGCGCGTGAGACTCCAGACCGAACCGCCGATACATCTCCTCACGCCACTGCTCCAGCGCGGACAGGCGTGAGCGCTCCATCAGCAGCAGTACGGCCGCCGAACCCAGGTCGAGGTCGCCGAACGCCGGGAACGCCCAGACCAGCTCATAGTCGCTCATGCGGGCCGAGTCGGCCCACACGCGCCGTGAGCGGTCCAGGATCCAGACCCTGACATCGCCCATGAGCGCCGAGGTTTCCGCCAGGTGCTGCAGGCGTCGCTGGTCCAGGATCGGAGAAAAGTACGGCAGGCTCTGGGTCGCGATGACCGCTGCGGTCTCCCGCAGCATGTCGCGCTCGCGACGCTCCACGAGCCTGCCGATGACCGCCATGGAGAGGCCCCCCATGACGGCGATCGCGACGATCGAGATGACGGCGAAGCTCAGTACCAGCCGCCACCTGATCGTCGCGAACACGCGGGTCACCGAATCGGTTTGCCCGAACCGGGTCTACCCAATCCGGCTACAGAGCGCTGGCGGCGTCCATGTCGCCGCTGGTGTCCTTGTCGGCGTCGTCGTGATCGCCCCGGGACCTCCCGCGCCGCTCGAAGCGCTGCCTCATGTCGTCGAACATCCTGCGCATGTCCTCCAGGGCCGGAAATGCCTGGTAGCGGATGCCGAGCATGGCCGCCCCGCTCTCCGCGTCTGCCCCCAGGGTGACCATCGCCGTCATTTCCTCACCGTCGCGCTGGTAGTCGATGCTCACCTCAGCGCCGGCTTCGTGGCCGCCGATGATCTCCACGAGCTGACCCGGAGATCCATCCAGCGTCTGGCCACCGACGGCGGTGATCCAGTCGCCGGGTTCCAGTCCCGCGTTCGCAGCCGCACTCTCGTCGACGACCTCCACCACGACCACTCCCGGCGTGTCGGACTCGATGCGGAACTGGAATCCGCGCCGTTCGGGAGCCATCGGCATGCGCAGGCCGCGTCGCGCCAGCCGGTCCACGCTGGCGCCCGCACCGCCGGTGATCGCCAGTCCGATGCGCGGCTGTCCCCAGATGCGCTCGATCGCCACGACCTGTTCGCGCGTCTCGTCGCCATGCCTGATGCTCAGTGTCACCTCGGAGCCTTCCGCCTCGGCCAGCGCCTGAACCAGCTCGCGCGCGCTTGCCAGAGCCTGCCCGTCGATGCCCAGGATCAGGTCGCCTCGCTCGATGCCGGCCGCCGCCGCCGGGCCGTCGGGGTCGACCTGGGTGACGATAACCCCCATGGCCGCCTCGGCCTCACCGCCCTCCTGCGCGGCCAGCGGCAGGCCGACCGCCAGCAACGCCGCCGTCGCGATTGCCAGTACCTTCGTCCGTCTCGTCGTCATCGCAATTCCCTCCATGCGATTGAAGCTGGCATAACGATCGAAGCTGCGGTTTGCGACCCTGTTTCCGCAGAATTAAGTTTTTGTAACACTCGCGAAGCGGTAGCCGAAGCCACGCACGGTCTGAATCCAGCGCGGCGAGCCCGGATCGTCCTCGATCTTCTCCCGCAGCCGGCGCACGTGCACGTCGACGGTACGATCGTAGCCGATGTCGGCGGTGTACCCCCACACCGCCTCGATGATCTGCGCGCGGCTGAGCAGCCGCTCAGGCCGTTCCGCCAAGTAGCGCAGCAGCCGGAACTCGGTCGGCGTCAGGTTCACCCGCCGGCCGCCCCGCTCCACCGCCATGAGGTCGGGATCGATCACCAGATCGCCGAAGCTGATGCGCTCGCTGCCGGCGGACGCGGCCAGCTCGCCGTAGGCACGCCGCAACAGGGCGCGCACGCGCGAGACGAGCTCGCGGAGCTGATATGGCTTGACCACGTAGTCGTCGGCGCCGAGCTCCAGGCCGAGCACCTTGTCCATCTCTTCGTCACGCGCGGTGAGCATCAGGATCGGTTCACGCCGGCCTTCGCCCCGGATCGCCCTGCACACGTCGAAGCCGCTCATGTCGGGCAGACGAATGTCCAGGATCAGCAGCCGCGGGTTCCACGTCCGGAACAACTCCAGGCCGCCGGCGCCGTCGCGGGCGCAGCGCACCGCGAAGTCCTCCTTGCCCAATCCGTACTCCAGGCCACGAGCCACGGAGGCGGAGTCCTCGATCACCAGGATGCGCTCGCCGCTCACCGCCGCCCATCCCGGGCCAGCGCCGCGTGCGCCAGCGCGGCGCGCAGCTCGTCGAACCCCTGCTTGTGCAGCGCGCTCAAGGGGATGGCCCGCGCCGACTCGCCCGGCTCCATGACGTCGGGCAGCGGCACGCCGTCCGCCACCCGGTCGACCTTGTTGAGCACGGTCACCGTGGGGCGGTCGGCGGCGCCGAGCTCGCGCAGCACGCGCACCACCTCGGCCGCCTGCTCGCGCGCCATCGGGTGGCGTGCGTCGACCACGTGGATCAGCAGATCGGCCTCCACCACCTCCTCGAGCGTCGCGCGGAACGCGGCCACCAGGTTGGCGGGCAGCTTCTGCACGAAACCCACCGTATCGGTCAGCAGCAGCGGCACGTCGTTCACCTGGACGCGGCGCGTGGTCGGGTCCAGGGTCGCGAACAGGCGGTTCTCGGCCCGCACCCCGGCGCCGGTGAGCGCATTCATCAGCGTGCTCTTGCCGGCGTTGGCGTAGCCGACCAGGGCAGCCACCGGGAGGCGGCTGCGCCGCCGGCGCTCCCGGTGGCCGGAACGGGCGGCGGAGATGGCCTGCAGGTCCTTGCGCAGCCGGCTGATGCGGGTGCGCACGCGCCGCCGGTCCACCTCGAGCTGGGTCTCACCCGGGCCGCGCACCCCGACGCCGGCGTTGCCGGCGGAACGGCCGCCCGCCTGGCGCGCCAGGTGGGTCCACATGCGGGTCAACCGCGGCAGGCGGTACTCGAGCTGCGCCAACTCCACCTGGATCTTGCCTTCATGGGAGCGGGCGTGGGAGGCGAACACGTCCAGGATGAGCGCCGAGCGGTCGAGCACCTTGACCTCGTCACCGAGGATCTGCTCCAGGTTGCGCTGCTGGTTCGGCGCCAACTCGTCGTCGAAGAGCACCACGTCGACGCCAAGGCTGGAGGCGAGCTCCGCGATCTGCGCCGCCTTGCCGGAGCCGATGTAGGTCGCCGGGTTCGGCCGCGGCAACCGCTGACGCTCCCGGCCGGCGATCGCCAGCCCGGCCGTCCGCGCCAACTGCCCCAGCTCGGCGAGCGACGCGTCCAGCGGCCACCCGTCCCCGTCGCGCGTCAACTCACAGCCGACCAGCAACACGCGCTCGGCGCCCATCAGGCACCTTCCCTGCCGGCGCCGGCTCGCCCGGAATCCGTCAGCCGCTCCGCCGCCGGCCCGGCCAGCCGCACCAACGCGAGGGTCACGGCCGAACGGTCGTCATCCTCGGCGCTGCGCAGTTTCAGCAGTTCCCCCCGAGCGTCGTCCAGCGCCAGATTGCCCGGTGCGCCGGGGTAGTCCTTGGCGAGGGCGGCGGCGAGGGCGGCGTCGTCCCGCAGGGGAGGGCCTTCGCCCGCCTCGCGCAGCTCGGCGCCGACGTGGCGGTAAGCATCACGGAACGGCATGCCCTGCGCGACCAGCTCGTAGGCGCGGTCGGTCGCCAGCAACTCCGGCGTACAGCCGTCCCGCAGCCGGCGCTCGTCGACCGTCAGCCGCGAAACGGCCAGCCGCATCACCGTGACGCAGCCCGCCGCCTCCTCCAGCGCGTCCAGGAACGGGCCCTTGGTCTGCTGAAGGTCGCGGTGATAGCCGCTCGGCAGGTGCTGCGTGATGGCCCGGATGGTCGCTGCCTGACCGTCGACGAACGCGGCCTTGGCCCGCACCAGCTCCAGCAAGTCCGGGTTGCGCTTCTGCGGCATGATGCTGCTGCCCGTGGTCAGCTCCTCCGGAAGGCGGAAGTAGCCGAGCTCCGGCAGCGTGAACAGAAGCAGGTCGCAGGCGAGCCGCGCGAGCGTGGCGCAGACGCGGCCGGCTGCCTCCGCAACCTGCGCCTCCACCGCGCCGCGGCTGGTGTTCACGTACAGAACGTTGTTCTGGACACCCGCGAAGCCCAGCGACGCGGCCACCTTCCGGCGGTCCAGCGGCAACGGGACACCGTACCCGGCGGCCGCACCGAGCGGGTTGCGGTCGTTGCGGCGATACGCGCAGGCGACCAGGTCCGCGTCGTCGATCAGGGCCTCGGCGAACGCGGCCGCCCACAGCCCGACGGTTGACGGCATCGCCGGCTGCATGTGGGTACGGCCGGCCATCGGCGTCCGCGCGTGGGCGCCCGCGAAGTCAAGCAGCGTACCTGTCAGCCCGGCGATTTCCGCGCGGAAGTCGAGCAGCCACTCGCGCGTGTACAGGCGCAAGGCACCGATCACCTGGTCGTTGCGCGAACGTCCCGTGTGTATTTTCTTGCCGGCCTCCCCCACCCTCCCGGTCAGGAACCGCTCCAGGGCGGAGTGGCCGTCCTCCTCGTCATCCCGAATTCGGAACCGGCCGGCGTCGATTTCGGCAAGCGCCTCCCGCAGCGCCTCCCGCAGCGCGGCGAGCTCGGCCGCCTGAAGGATGCCGATCGCCCCGAGCATGTCGGCGTGCGCGAGGCTGGCGACCGCGTCGGCCTTCAGCAGCTTCCGGTCATGGATGCGGTCGTCGCCGACCGTGAAGCGCTCGACGGCCGGATCAAGATGGCCGCCCTTGTCCCAGAGTTTGGCCCTGTCCCCCAGCTTCGCCGCCGCCCGGCTCACGGGGCACCGTTGCCGCCGACGCGGGCGATCCACACGTTGAGCATCTTCTCGGTCGCGTCCGTCGCGGCCAGCACCTGGTCGGAGTTGACCCCCTTGGTCGTCAGCGTGTCGCCGTCGCCGCGCCATGTGATCGTGCACTGCACGATCGCATCCGAATGACCTCCCGGAGGAATGGAAACGACGTAGTCGATGAGCTCCGGCAGCGTGAGGCCGATCCTGCCGGCGATCCGGCCCACGGCGTTCATGAACGCGTCGTACCCGCCGTCGCCCTGGGCCGAGTCCTCGTGGATCGTGGCGTCGCTCCCTCCGGGAGCGGTATAGCGCAGCTTCACGGTGGCCGTCGAGCGCAGGCCGATGGCGGAGACCACCACCACCGACTCGAGAACGAAGTGGCGCTCGTGGGGACGCGCCAGCACGTCGTCGACGATGTAGGGGAGGTCCTGCTGGGTAATCGTCGCCTTGCGGTCGGCCAGCTCCTTGACCCGATCCAGCACGGCGCCGCGCTGTTCGCCCGAAAGCTCGATGCCGAGCGCGTCCAGGTGGTGCTCCAGGGTCGCCTTGCCGGCCAGCTTGCCGAGCGCGTAGGAGCGCTCCCGGCCAAACCGCTCGGGCAGCAGCCGGCCCTGGTACAGGTCTCCCTTGCGATCGCCGTCGGCGTGGATGCCGGCGGTCTGGGTGAAGGCGTTGGCGCCGGAGATCGCCTTGTTGGGCGGCACGCGCCGGCCGGACACCACGTCCACCCGCTCGCTCACCTGCACCAGCCTGTTCTCCCGGACACGGGTGTCCCTGCCCAGGAAGTCGTGCATGCCGACCACCACCTCGTCCAGCGGCGCGTTGCCGGCACGCTCGCCCATGCCGTTGACCGTGCAGTGCACGCCGGCGACGCCCGCCGCAACCGCCGCCAGCGTGTTCGCCGTCGCCAAGCCGTAGTCGTTGTGCGCGTGAAAGTCGAAGTGGCGATCGGGAAAGCGGCCGAGGACGGCTTCGACCATCTCGGTCACCATCCCGGGCGACAGCACGCCCAGGGTGTCCGGAAGCATGATGCGCACGAGCGGCGTATCGGCCAGGCCGCCGATGAGCTCCAGGACGTAGTCGCGCGAGTCGACCATGCCGTTCGACCAGTCCTCCAGGTAGAGGTTGCACGCCACGCCGAGCCGCCGCGCCTTGCGCACCGTGTCGTCGATGTCCTGCCGGTGCTGCTCGGGCGTCTTGCGGAGCTGCGTGGTCAGGTGCCTGAGCGATCCCTTGGCCAGCACGTTCATCACCTTCCCGCCCAGGTCGGCGATCCAGCGCGCGGACGCCTCCCCGTCGGTGTAGCCCAGGATCTCGACGCGCTCGGCGACCCCGTGCGCGTTGGCCCAGCGCAGCACCGTCTCCGCCCCCGCCCGTTCGCCGGCGCTCACCTGCGCGCTGGCGATCTCGATGCGGTCCACGCCGACCTCCTCCAGCACGAACTGGGCGACGGAGAGCTTCTCGTCCGGCGTATAGCTGACGTCACGCATCTGCTCGCCGTCCCGCAGCGTGGTGTCCATCACCTCGATCATCTTCGCGTCGTCTCCCCCTTCACGCTCCACGAGGCACCGGCTCTTCTACACGAGAAAGGCCGTGAGCCTCCGGGAGCCCACGGCCTGCCTCGATCACGTCGTCGCGATCAGCTAGCGCACATGGGACCCTCGAAGGCCCTCGATAATCCTGATCGGAGTGCGCCTCGCCATCGGTTGCAAGCTACCGGCGCGGGCGGTCGAGCGTCAAGGCCACAGGCGCCCAACGGTTGCGCACCGCCGTGGTCGAAGACCGTTGTCGCTCAAGGGGTTCGGTCATGGGTACCACCGGTGCGGGCCGAGCCCACCGATGTCGATGGGCAAGGTCGCACGGCATCGCTGGCACTTGCGCGTTCAGCCACGTTACGCCTACCGTAATGCTGAACATGTATGATCCGATCCTTTTCCGACCTGCACACCGCGAACGTCTTCGACGGCGTGGCCGAGCGAGGCTTCCCTGCTTCGATCCTGAAGCGAGCCCGAAGCAAGCTGGATCGGATCAATTACGCAACGAGCATCGACGACCTGCTGGTGCCGCCTGGGAACCGGCTTGAACGGCTGAGAGGCAATCGAGACGGCCAGCATAGCATTCGCGTCTCACGTAGCTGGCGAATCTGTTTCGAGTGGCGAGACGGAGACGCGCGTTCAACGTGGAATTGAACAATCACTACGAATGAGGAATGGAGCGGAAAGATGGTTCAGGTACCGAGACATCGGATCGCATCCCACCCCGGGGCACTGCTTCTTGAGCAGATCAGCGAGATGGGACTGACCGTCAACGGTGTTGCTCGAGACGTCGGCCTGCCTGCCACGCGGCTGCATGAAATCGTGCACGAACGCCGCGGCATCAGCCCCGAGACGGCAATCGCGTTGGGCGTCTACTTCGCGCAGACCCCGGAGTTCTGGATGAATGCACAGACGGCCTACGATCTGTCCAGGGAACTGGTCGAGAACGGCAGGGAAATCCGATCACGCATCCGCTGCCAAGCAGCACATCGAGCTGCGACCTGAGGGCTGCCGCTCGGAGTGTACCCGGTCGCGGTCGAACACGATCAGGTGGCCGCCTCGGCCCCGCATCGGTCCAGGCAGGCTCGGGTCTGCTCGCCCCCCTTGTGCGACGGTCCGTCCAGTTCCCGGCGCCACCCGCCGCCTTCGCCGGCGTGTCCGATTCCGGGCGTTGCGCTCCCCCGCGCATCGCCTATACTGGGGACACAGAGCAGCCGACCTCGGTGAGGCGGCAAGCCCCAGCCGGTCCCACGGAGCCGTCGCGCCGGCCGTACCCACCGGGACGGCACGGCAGATGCGCAACACGCTCCACACGGGGTCCGCCTTGGGCGAAGGAGATGCCCATGGAACGGTCCCGCTACACGCTGACCGACATCATGCGCCCCGACCGGGAGCCGCTGGTGATGGTCACCGCCTACGACGCGGCGAGCGCCCGTCTGGCCGACGGCGCCGGCGTCGACCTGATCCTGGTGGGCGACACCCTGGCAGAGTTCGCCCTGGGATACGACAGCACCGTCCCCGTGACCATGGACGAGATGCTCCACCACTGCCGTGCGGTCACCCGTACACGGCCGCGCGCGCTGGTGGTCGGCGACATGCCGCTCGGCTCCTACCAGGTCTCCGAGGAGGAGGCGGTGCGCAACGCCATCCGCTTCGTCAAGGAGGGGGGTGTCGACGCGGTCAAGATCGAGGGGGGCGAAATCCGCGCACGGGCCGCGCGGGCCATCGTCGACGCGGGCGTCGCGGTGATGGGGCACATCGGCTACACGCCTCAGTCGGCGGTCAGCTTCGGATCGCACATCGTGACCGGCCGCGACGCCGCGACCGGCATCCAGCTCTACCGGGACGCGCTGGCGCTGGAGCGCGCCGGCTGCTTCTCGATCGTGCTGGAGGCGGTCGTGCGTGCGGTGGCGAGCCGCATCACGTCCGACTTGGCCGTGCCGACGATCGGCATCGGCGCGGGCGCCGGCTGCTCCGGGCAGGTGCTGGTGTTCCATGAGCTCACCGGCATCCACTCCGGCCCCTCGCCCCGCTTCGTGCGCCGCTATGGCGAAGCGGGCGCGGAGATCAGCCGCGCGATCGCCGACTACGCCCGTGACGTGCGCACCCGCGCCTATCCGGACAAGGAGCACGCCTATCTCATGCCGGCCGATGAGATCGCCCGCTTCGACCATGCGCTGGCCGCCGAGCGGCGCGACGCGGGGCTGCGCACGAGGACGGCATGAGGGTGGTCGAACGGATCGACCAGGTGCGCTCGTTCGTGCGCGCCGTGGGCCGGTCGACGGTCGGCCTGGTCGCGACGCTGGGCGCGCTGCACGCCGGACATCGGTCACTGGTCGAGCACGCCCGTGCCGCTGGTGACACCGTGGTGGGGACGCTGTTCCTCAACCCCACGCAATTCTCCGAAAAGGCCGATCTGGAGTCCTATCCGCGCACGCGGGACGACGACCTGGCGCTGTTCCGCGACGCCGGAGCCTCCCTGGTGTTCGCCCCGGCGGTGCGGACGATGTATCCGCCCGGGTTCGAAACTACGGTGCTGCCGGGACGGGTCGGCGAGCCGCTGGAAGGCGCCGGGAGGCCCGGCCACTTCCCCGCTGTCTGCACGGTGGTGGCCAAGCTGCTGAACATCGTCACGCCCGCGCGCGCCTACTTCGGACAGAAGGACGCGCAACAGGTCGCCGTGCTGCGGCGCATAGTCACCGATCTCGACATCGACGTCGAAATGGTCGTCTGCGCGACGGTCCGCGACCACGACGGCGTGGCGCTGAGCTCGCGCAATGCGCTGCTCACCCCGGAGCAGCGCGCCCGCGCCGTCGCGATCCCGCGCGCCCTGGAGGCATGCCGGGCGCGGTTCGGCGCCGGCGAGCGGGATGCCGAGGCGCTGCGCGCGGTGCTCCGCGACCGGCTGCGCGGCAGCGTCGACCTGGAATACGCGAGCGTCGCCGATCCCGACACGATGGCGGAGCTGGAGACCGTCGATCGGTCCGGCGTCGCGTCGGTCGCTGTCCGCGTAGGCGGCGTGCGGCTGATCGACAACGTGCCGCTGGAGCCGGTGAGCTGATGCTGCTCTGCATGGACATCGGCAATACCAACATCGTGCTGGGAACCTTTCCGCCCGATGCGGCCGAGCACGCCGCGCCCGCCGCCACGTGGCGGCTGTCGACCCGCGCCAATGCGCAGGCCGACGAGTACGCCGTGCTGCTCCGGCAACTCCTGCAGTTGGAGGGACTGACGGAGGAGGCGATCGACGCGGTCGCGATCGCCAGCTCGGTGCCGGCGGTGCAGGGAGTGTTCGCCACGCTGTGCCGCAGCCGGCTGGGACTGGAGCCGCTCATCGTCGGCGTCGGCGTCCGGACCGGCGTGCGCGTCCGCTACGACAGCCTGCGGGACGTGGGCGCCGATCGCATCGTCGACGCCGCGGCGGCGTTCGCCGAGCACGGCGGCCCGGTCTGCGTGGTGGACTTCGGCACCGGAACCACCTTCGACGCGATCGACGCGTCCGGCCAGTACCTGGGCGGGGCCATCGCCCCCGGCATCGAGATCGCCGCGGACGCGCTCGCGGAGCGCGCCGCCAAGCTCGGGCGCATCGAGCTGGTGGCGCCGCCTCACGCGATCGGCACCAACACCACGCACGCGGTGCAGTCCGGGCTGATCTACGGCTACGTGGGCCTGGTGGAGGGCATGGTGGCGCGCTTCCGGGCCGAGCTCGGCGGCAGCGCCTTTGTGCTGGCGACCGGCGGGCTGGCCGACACCATCGCGCCGCTGACACGGGTGATCGACGCGGTCGATCCGTGGATCACGCTGAAGGGGCTGCGCCTGACGTGGAACGCGAACTTGGGCAACACCAGGACGGGGAGGAAGACGTGAGCGACGGCGAGGACGCCATGAACGCCGAATCGCGAAGTCCGTTCGCCGGCCGGTCGGTGCTGGTGTGCGTCACCGGCGGCATCGCCGCCTACAAGGCGGCTGCCCTGGTCAGCGAGCTGGTGCAACTCGGCATCCGCGTGCGCGTGGTGCTGTCGGCCGGAGCCCGCAGGTTCATCCAGCCGCTCACCTTCCAGGCGATCACCGCCGAGCGGGTGGTCACCGACCTGTTCGATCCCGATCACGCGGGCGTGCAGCATGTCGAGCTTGCGACCGCACACGATCTGGTGGTCGTGGCGCCGGCGTCCGCCAACACCATCGCCCGCCTGGCCCGCGGCGCGGCCGACGACGTGGTGGCGGCGACCGTGCTGGCCAGCCCGGCGCCGGTGCTGGTCGCGCCGGCCATGGAGAGCACGATGTGGGAGAAACCGCCGACGCAGCGCAACGTCGAGCAAATCGCCGCCGACGGGATGACCATCGTTCCGCCTGCGACCGGCCGGCTGGCGTCCGGCGCCCACGGAGTCGGCCGCATGGCCGAACCGGCGTCGATCACCCGGCACGTCCGTCACGCGCTGGGCGCGCACGGCGATCTGGCCGGACGCTCCATGCTGATCACCGCCGGCGGCACGCGGGAGGCCGTGGACCCGGTCCGGACCCTGACCAACCGCTCGTCCGGCCTGATGGGCCGCGCCGTGGCGGCGGCCGCCCGCGACCGCGGCGCCGAGGTCACTCTGGTGACCACCGCCGCCGCCGAGACCGAGCCCGGCATCACGCCGATCGACGTCGAGAGCGCCGCCGGCATGGCGCATGCCGTCAGGGAGCACCTGCCGGGCCGGGATGCGCTGATCATGTCGGCAGCGGTCGCAGACTTTCGTCCCTCGGCACCCGCGGTGGCCAAGATCAAGAAGGCGGGACGGCCCGGGTTGACGATCGAGCTGGAGCCGACCGACGACATACTGGCATCGGTTGCGGCCGGCGGCGACGGGTGGCCGCGGCCTCCGGTGGTGGTCGGCTTCGCCGCCGAGACCGAGCGGCTCCGGGAGGGAGCGCGCCGCAAGCTTGCCACCAAGCGGCTGGACCTGATTGCCGCCAACGCGGTCGGTTCCGACCGGCGGCCGTTCGGCGCCGCCCGCGTGGCGCTGACGCTGATCGATCGCACGGGACGCGAGGAGTCCCTGCCGGAACTGTCCAAGGAGCAGGCGGCGCACCGCCTGCTGGATCGGGTGAAGGCGCTGCTCGGCGCCTGAGGTCCGGCTACTCCCCTGAAGTCCGGCTACTTCGTCCCGCCGCTATTTGCCCTGCCGTCGGACTCCGCCGCGTCCTGCAGTGCCTTGCGGTCGCCTTCCGCGCCTTCGGCGTCCTTCTGGCCGGTCGTCAGACCCTTCTCGAACTCCGCCTTGGCGCGGCCGATCGAGCGCGCGAATCGCGGGATCGCCGAGGCGCCGAACAGCACCAGGACGATCACGCCGACGATCAGTATCTCCGGATGACCAAGCATGCTTGCTACCTCTCTACCGCGTCTCCGGACGAGGTCTTGTCAATATACCCCTGTCCCGCGTCCCCGTCTTCCTCCGCAGGCCGGGTCTGCATGGGGTGAATCGCGCCATCCGGCGGCGTCGCCCCGGAGCGCTCCTGGTCCGCCTGTTCGAGGGCGGCGCCGAGCTGGCGCATCTCCGCCTTGGCGCGCGCGGACGCGGTCTGGACCTTCCGCACGACCCGTCCGACCGTGCGCGCCGCGCGCGGCAGCTCGCTCGGCTTCACGAACAGCACGATCACCAGCGCGATGATGCCGATCTCCCAGAGCCCGAGACCGAACATCAGCCGCCTCCAAACCGCAGAATGCGGGCGATCAGGATGGTCAGGAAGAACATCGCCACCATCGGCAGCGCCAGGCCGATCTGCGACACGACGTCCGGCGGCGTGATCAGGGCCGCCATCCCGAAGATTCCGACGATTGCGAAGCGGCTCGCGCGGAGCAGCGCGCGGCGGGTCACCACGCCCCCGCGCAGCAACAGCAACAGCACCACCGGCATCTGGAACACGAGCGCGAACATCAACAGGATCTGCAGCAGGAAGAACACGTTGCGGTCGTAGCTCAGCAGTATCCCCACCCGCTCCGGGATGAATCCCGAGCCCGTGAGAAAGTCGACCGACAACGGCAGCACCTGGTGGTACCCGTAGAGAAACCCGCCGCAGACCAGGACCATGCTTGCCCAGAGCGCGGCCGCGATCACTCTCCGCTCCTTGCGCTGCAGGGCGGGAAACACGAACCGGATCACATTGTAGGCATGCACCGGCAGCGACGCGACGACGCCGGCCAGCAGGGCAACCTTCATCCGCACCAGGAACCCCTCGAACAGCGAGGTCGCATAGAGCTGCTGCTCGCCGAGCCGCTCCTGGATCGCCGCCAGGGGCGCGAGCAGCAGGTTCAGGATCCACTCGTAGAACCCGTAGCAGACCCCGGCGGCCACCAGCGCGGCGATCACGGACACGATCAGCCGCCGCCGCAACTCTTCGGCGTGCTCCAGGAACGTCATGTGGCGTTCGGGCGAACGCGGCCTGGTCGTGGTCGGGCTCATCCCCGCTGGACCGTGGGCGTCCTCGGCGTCCGCACGGCCGCGCCGGACGGGTGCTGCAGTCGGCGGCGGACCAGCAGGGCGATGGCCGAGAGGAACACGACCTCGATTCCCCCGTAGATCAGAAGGCCGGGAAGCACCCCCTCGGTGAACCCATAGGAGTGCAGGCCCACGCCGAGCTCGTTGATCCCGAACCAGGCGAGCATCACCACCATGATGCCGATCACCGAACCGACCGCCATGCCGTACTCACCGATCATCTTGCCGAGACGCGCGTGGAACAGAATCGCGCACCACAGCACGATCATCAGCGCGCCGTTCTCCTTGGGGTCCCATCCCCAGAAACGCCCCCACGACTGGTCGGCCCAGATCCCGCCCAGCATGGTGCCCGCGAACGACAGGATCAGCCCGAACGCCAGCGCTCCGAACAGAAGCCGGTAGGTCTGGCGCAGGCGCGAACGGTCGCCGCGCGCCTCGACGTACTGGAACAGGTAGACGTGCCCGACGAACCCCGCGAAGACGCAGGCGCAGTATCCGAGCGTGATCACCACCACGTGGGTGGACAGCCAGAAGTTGGTGTCCAGCACCGCCTGGAGCTGCCGCAGCGTGTCGCCCTCGGCGGCGAACTTGCCGGAGATCCACAGCAGCAGGAAGCCGATCGCCATCCCGCTGACGGCGCCCACGCGATTGCCCCGGTAGCGCAGGAACAGACCCGCTCCGGCCGCTCCCCAGGACACGAACACGAACGTCTCGTACAACGTGGTGACCGGCGGCCTGCCGCTGATGATCATGCGCAGCAGGATGCCGCCGGTGTGGACGAGGAATCCCAGCGCCAGGGCACCGACGCTCGCCCGCTCCACCATCGGGCGGGAGACCAACATGGCCAGGAGCGCCAGCGCCATGCCCAGCAGGTAGGCCCAGCGGGTGTAGGAGAGGGGATCCACCTTCCGGTAGAACAGCTCCAGTGCGGGCTGGGGCAGCACCATAGCGGTCCCGAGCCGCTCCTCCTGGACGCGTACGAAGGTCTGCGCCGCCAAGTCGAAGCGCGTCTGCCGCTCCTCGACATAGGCAACCTGCAGGTCCCTGAGCGCGGTGAGCTCCTCGGCGACCTGCGGCGTGGTCTGCGGCTGCCGGAGAGCCTGCCACGGGCTCAGCCAGCGTTCGCCCTCCGGCGTCATCATCGGGATCAGCGGCAGTGGCAACATGCCGTACGTCTGGTCCCAGAGGCGGACGTTCTGCACCAGCCGCAACAGGGTCGCGTCGGTGGCGCCGAGCGTTCCGGAACGGCCGTGCTGATCGATGGCGTCGGCGGCCCGTTCCTCCAGGAGTGGCCGACGGAGCGCCAGGTCCAGGTAACTGTACGGGCCGGGGCCGGGCAACTGCAGGATTTCTGCAGCCTGGTCCGAATCGACGAAGAACGCCCGCTCGTCCGGATAGGTGAAGCCGAACGCGGCGAGAAGCCCGGAGAACTCGACCAGGTTGTTCCAGACGCGGATCAACTCGCGCTGCACGGGGCTGCGCTCCTCGGCCGGCAACTCCGACGCCAGGGCAGCCAGCTCCTCGAGCTCCAGCCCCCCGGCCCGCAGTTCCTCGAAGCTGTAGCGGGCGCGGCCACGCGATGTCACGCCGATCGCCTCCAGCACCTCCGGGTTGTCGACCAGGAACACCTCGTCGCGATAGGTCTCCTGTGGCGCGAGCAGCACGCGCGCGAACCAGTCGATCGCGGACTGGCCCGCGTAGCGCTCGCGGCCGGAGTACCGCAGCAGTGTGTTGCGCGCGTAGCTGTCGAGCGGCTTGGGACGCCCGTCCTCGATCACCAGCAGCGGCCGGAGCGCCTCTGCGCTGGCAAGCCACGGCTCGGGAGGCACATACCCGGTGGAGCGGTCGCCGCGCCCGAAGCGCCCGATCATCGACACCGCAAGCAGTCCGAGCACCGCCAGCAGGCAGAGCAGGAGAACGCGGGTGGAACGGGTCATGCCGGAGGCGGATCCGATCAGCGGGGCTGCGCCGGCGCTCATGACGACTCCGGTTCCGCGGTGCGGCGCCGACGGCCGGGTCGCACCAGGGTCTGGACGAAGTGCACGATCAGACCGATGCTGATCACGGCGGTGGCCACGTACGGCACGATGCGGCCGCGGTTCTCCACCACCGCCAGTGTCGAGTAGGCGGCGCCGGTCGCGTCGAACTCGTAGGAAGCCTGATAGAACGTGAACCCGCCGAACCGGAGCGGCTTGTTCATCGAGATAAGCACGGGTCGCCGCGTGCCGGGTGCCTCGACGATCACGTCGCTCTCGAACGAACGCGGGGTGTCGGTGCCCGGATGGAATTCGGCACGGAAGTCCTGCAGGCCGATGAGCGCCGGCAACTCGTAGCGCGTACGGCGCAGGGAGAACGAGTACCGCGTGCCGTCCAGCGTCACGCCGGTTGGCGCGGGATCGAGGGCCCACAGCGCGAGCGAGGCGCGTTCCGAGCCTCTGCTGACGTGCAGGATGGCCCCCGGCTGGTTCTCCTCCGGGCGGACCGAGCGCCGCCGCGGCCGCAACTCGGCGATGCCGCGGGCGTTCAGGAACGGGCTGCGCTGCCCTTCCGCCGGCAGGTATGCGTCCGCGCTCGGGTGGTTCTCCTCGACCAGCATGGTCAGGCCGAGCGCCGGCAGGGCCACATGGTCCCCGCGTACGAGCCGCCGCAGATCGACCGCGCTGACGTCCCGGCCCTCCGCCCCCTCGCGCCAGGCGGCCACCTCCCACTCGTGGTAGTCCTCGCTGGTGTTGCGCCACTCTCCCTCCTGCAGCCGCAGGAAGGACTCCTGCGCGAAGTAGGAAGTGAAGAACATCCCGAAGAACATCACGAACATGCCGAGATGGGTGATCAGGATGCCCACGCGCGACCACCGGTAGACGAAGCGGACGGCCGTAACCGCCACCAGGTTGACGAACAGGACCCACAACACGAGCTGAGCACCGGGCAGCGGCACGATGCCGCCGACCAGCGTGATCCAGGCTCCGAAGTAGCGCTGCTGGGCGTCGTACAGACCGTGCGACACTTGATGGAACGTGCCGAGCAGGGTCAGCAGGAACAGCAGCGCCAGCGAGATCACGGTGACGCGGAGGTCTATCGCGGCCCTGAGCAGCGGACTGCGCCTCATCGCCTGAACCCACATCGGTCCCTATCCCTGGTTGCCGTATCCGCTACCGGACGAACGCGGACCGAGCGAGTTCAGGAGGTCCACGAAGGAGGAGCGCTGTTCGATCAGGACGCCGGCCGGCGCCTCGGCCTTGACGAACATGGTTTGCCCGCCTACCGAGGCGATCGCCGTCAGAAATGCCGTGTTGTCGCGGCCGGCGACCAGCGACGTGAAGTCGAACACGGTGAAGTCGAGATCACCCCGAACGGACACCGCATCGCCGAGGAGTGCCCGCACCCGTTCGGGCGGCAGGTCCAGCCCGAGCTGCGTGAGCCAGCGGCGCACGTTGGCTTCCACGCCGCCGGCGTCGCCTGCCAGCACCACCACGTTACTCTCCCCGCCTCCCGGCAGCCCGAACCGGGCCAAGCGAAGCCCGTCTCCCGGCAGTTCGTTCCAGCCGGTCGGAGCGACCCACCGCCAGCTCTCGCTTCCGGTTCCCGAGCCGGTCTCGCCGCCGGTCGAGTCGAACAGCGCACCGACCGGCGTCGGCGCTACGGTCACTTCCCGGTAGGTGCGGACCTCGACCTCTCGATCACAGCCCGCAAGCGACAGCAACGCCGTCAGCGTGACCGCGAGGAGGGCGGGCTGCCGGCCAGCATTCGAACCCATGAGACCCTATTCCAAGGTAGGGCCAGCCGCGGATCGATTCAAGCGCAGGCGCGGGTTCGGGCGCCGGTCACGGCGTGTCGATGTCGGCCAGGGGACATATCGCAGTCACGCTGGATCGCGGCACGGATACGCTGGGATACTGCTTCCAGACGCCGTACTCGGCCGCTCTGGCAAGGTAGGCCGCTTTCGTGACACCGCCGGCGCCTTCCTCGTGCGATGCGGCGTCCAGCAGCAGCAGGGAGCCATCACGCTCCTCGAAGAAGCGGCCGACGTACACCGGCCCGTCGGTATCGACCACGACCGTGATCCCATGCAACTCGCCGAGGTGCCGGTGCTCGGGCGCCGCGAACGACTGCCGCTCACCCACCCCGGGATCTCCTCCACCCGACATGGCATTCGACCAGCTCAGTCGCAATGACGGTCGAACACCTCTCTCAGGTCGGCGGCAATGGACCGCGGGTCGCGCCCTTCGATGCGATGCCGGGGGAACAGGTGCACCAGCTCGCCGTCCCGGAACAGCGCGAACGAAGGGCTTGAAGGCGGATAGTCGGCAAAGTAGCCGCGCGCCCGCTCGGTCGCGTCCAGATCCTGTCCGGCGAACACGGTCCCGACACGCTGCGGCTTGGGGTCCTGCTGCAGCGCCAACGCCACCGCCGGCCGGGCACTGCCGGCGGCGCATCCGCACACCGAGTTCACCACCAGGAACGCGGTTCCTTCCGTGGTCTCCATGAACCGGTCAACGTCTTCGGGAACGATCAGCTCGGTGACGCCGATGCGCGCGAGCTCGTCACGCATGGGCTGCACCAACACGGGGTCGTATGGCATGGGTTACCTCACTCTGGGGAGAGCTGGCTCGCGCCGGCGACCATCTCTTTCCCCGGATGCTCTGCTGGCTGCCAGCCTACCGCTTGCTCGCGCTTCCGTCGGCCCGAAGGCGCATGCCGACACGGCACGATCCCGCCGAAACGCCGCTCCCGCCTGCGAAATTCGTCCAGGGCATCCGCCAGATCGGCCCGCTTGAAATCCGGCCACAGCGTAGGCGTGAAGACGAGCTCCGCATAAGCGGCCTCCCAGAGCAGAAAGTCGCTCAGCCGCTGCTCGCCGCCGGTCCGTACGATCAGGTCGACCTCGCCCAGTGCGCCGTCGCCGCCCGTCAGCATGCGGGCAAAGTCGGGCCGTGTCGGCGTGTCGCCGGCGGCGAGCAACGCGGCGGCGGACAGGATCGCATCGCGAGCCGAGTAGTCGGCCGCGATGCGCAGGAGCAGCCGGGCGCAGTCGCGTGTCGCGGACTCGCTACGCTCGATCTCGCGTTGCAGCGCCATGGGGAAACGATCGCGGCGGCCGATGAACGAAACACGTACTCCCTGCCGGACGCAGTTGCTGGTCTCGCGCTGCAGGTACCACTGAAACAGGGACAACAGGAGATGCACCTCGGCGGACGGACGGCGCCAGTTGTCGGACGAGAACGCGTACAGGGTCAGCACATCGACGCCGAGATCGGCAGCGAACTCCACCGTCTCGCGCACCGCGTCGGTACCGGCCCGGTACCCGTCATATCGGGACAGGGACCGGGCCTGCGCCCAGCGCCCATTGCCGTCCATGATGATGCCCACGTGCCTGGGGCGGCCGCCCCCGGCCCCGTTGGCATGCCGTTGACCGTTCACCGTCCCGTCCTGGCGGCCCGGCATCACGACCTTCCCATGGCGCCGGCAGGGAGCGGGTGCGGGGCCGGGTCGTCTCCAGCCCCGGCATCCGGGCCATCCGCAGGACCACGGCCGATCCGGCCGATCGCCGAGATCAGTGCCTCCATGTGCCTGACGTACGCCTCGAGCGCCTGGCGACCCTCTGGCGTCAGTGCAAACGTGGTTCGGGGCTGACGCCCGCGGAACCCCTTGCGCACCGCGATGTAGCCGGCGTCCTCCAGCTTGCGGGCATGCACGCTGAGGTTGCCGTCGGTGACGCCGAGCAGCGACTTCAACTCCCGAAAGCTCATGGAGCGGGCGGCGGACAGCGCGCTGAGGATTGCCAGCCGGGTGCGCTCGTGCACCACCGCATCAAATGTCCTCGCGGTGGCGGCCAGCCCCTGCGCCAGGTCGCGCGACCGGAGGGCGTCGGCGGGAGCGGTCATGGCACGGTCAGCGGCGAAAGCACGGTCGCGGCGAAAGCATGGTCAGCCGCCATGTCGATAGGCGATGTGGACGCCGAACGCCACGTGCAGCACGCCGAAGCCGCACACCATCAGCGCCGGACCAGCCACCGGGTAAAGAAGGGCGGTGGCGCCGAGCAGCAGAAACCCGGTCCCCATGACCGACACGCTCCGTACGGAGAATGCTCCTCCGGTGAGGGCGGCGATGCCGTACAGGCTGAGCCATGAGCCGGGCATCAGCAGGTGTGCGCCGGCCGCGGCGAGAGCTCCGGTGAGCAGCGCGCCGACGGCCAGCGGCGGCACGAACGTGAAGACGAACGACTGTGCCGGCCGCGACCAGAGCGACAGTCCGCCGCGGCGAGCCTTCAGCGCCATCGCCGCCACTCCGGTGATGAAGGCGGCAGCGGCAGTCACGAGCCATATCGTCAACCAGTGGTCCGGTGCCAGCAGGGTGGCGCCGTAGGCGACGACGGCGCCGCTCCCCATCAGGACCATCCCGACTCCGGGCACCGCATCGAAGCGGACCGCCCGCTCCATCGTCGTTCGGATGAAGCGCAACTCGTCCGCCGCGTGCTGTTCCATCGCAATCGGCGTGGTCATCAGGGCACAGTGTGACACTGATTGGGGGCAGCATCAAGTTCTCGCTTTGCCATTCGTAACTGTTCAGGCGTAGGGTAGGTTCGTTCGACAGATTTCGGCAACCGGTC
>JAPPNY010000148.1 GCA_028818385.1 Spirochaetaceae bacterium | reverse complement strand
GTCGCCCCATGATCCCAACCTGCCTCAAACCGTCCGCCCCGGCTGAATAGTTACTGCATTGGTACGGCGCCCGCCATCCGCTACGCTTCTCGGACCACCGGACAGGACCATGACCCCCCAGCAGGTAGCGCACTTCCAGACGCTCGGGTTCCTGCAGTGCCGGCAGCTCTTCTCGCCCCCGGAGATGCGCGCCCTGTCGGACGCGTTCGACGCGGCCATGACCCGGGCGCGGGGCGGCGCGCCGGCCCCCGGACCGGGAGACCCGCGGCAGCAGGTGGCGGCGTTCTTCGACCTGGACCCGGAGGCGTTCTACCCGCTGCTGGACGACGAGCGGCTGGTGAGCGCGTTCGAGACGCTCATGGGGGACGACTTCCTCCTGCTGGAGAGCGAGGCGCTGCTGCACACGGAGGGCAGCCGCTGGCACCATGACGCGCGCGCGCCGACCGGGCTCTTCAGCATGCGGGCGGCGATCTACCTGGACCGGCTGGGGCCCGGCGACGGCTGCCTGGACATCATTCCCGGCAGCCACTTCCTGGAGTTCGGAGAGGCGCTGACGCGCAGGCCGCGCGACTACGGCGAGGACGGCTTCGGCGACCGGCTCCTCGACCTGGGTGTCGAGCCGGAGGACATGCCCGGCCGCCACTCGCTGCGCAACGAGCCGGGCGACGTGATCTTCATGAACCACAAGGTCTACCACGCCGCCCTGACCGAGAAGCCGGGCCGCAGGGCCATCCACGTCAACTGCGTCCAGAACACGACGCCGGAGCGCAACCGCGAGCACTTCGACTGGCTGACCGGCGTGCTGGAGCAGTCGAGCCGCGCCCGCGGACGCCTCTATTCGGACCGCCTGATCGAGACGGCCGGCCCGCGCCGCCGCCGCATGCTGGCGCGCGCGATCGAGCTGGGCTACGGGACCGGCCGGCACGGGAGAAGGAAGAAACCATGATGGAGATCATCGACCGGGGCATCCTGTCGCGCGTGCCGGGGCGCGGCGCGTTCCACCCGTGGATCACGCCGCTGTCCGACGGCACCTTCATCGCCAGCCAGTCGGTGGGGCCGGACCTGGCCTCCTCCGACAAGCTGATCGAGGTGCTGCGCTCGGACGACGGCAGGAACTGGGTCAGCCAGGGCAGCCCCCACCCGGGCGGCGGGCCGCCCACCGACGGCTACGGCTACGGCGGCCCCCAGGTCAGCGAGCTGCCGGACGGCCGCCTGGTCATGACCGCCGGCCGCGCCCGCTTGAGCGAGGACCCTATGTTCGATCCGGAGACCGAGGCCCTGAACCCCCCGGAGAACCTGCTGCTCTGGTCGCGCGACCGGGGGCGCACCTGGTCGGAGCCGCAGGTGGTGCCGGTGGACCTGCCGCCGGAGAAGTACACCGTGAACGGCGCCGGCAGCCTCAAGCAGCTCGCGCCCGACCGCTGGATGTATCCGCTCGAGACCTGGAAGCCGGAAGGCTACGACGGGCCGCCCGACCAGAAGGCGATCGCCGTGTTCTCGGCCGACCAGGGACGCACCTGGGGCGAGCTCACCGTGGTAGCGGACGATCCCACGGGCCGGCTGCTGTGGTGGGACCAGATGTGCGCGGTCCTTCCCGACGGCCGCATCTACACGATGTTCTGGACGCACCGCTACGGGACGTCGGAGGACGCCGTCAACCACTGGAGCGTGTCCGCCGACCGCGGTCGCACGTGGACGGCGCCCGCGCCCACCAACCTGCGCGGCCAGGTGTGCTCGCCGATCCCGCTGCCCGACGGGCGGGTGGCGGCGATCTACAACTACCGGCACGAGCCGCAGGGCATCCACGTCGCCCTCACGCGCGACCTGTCGCACTACGACGTCGAGCACGAGATCGTCGTGTTCGACGCCGGAGACGAGGCCACCCTGGGCGAGCCCGAGCACGAGAACTTCCTGGCCGAGCACATGCAGATCGCCTTCGGCAAGCCGTCCGGCATCGTGCTGGCCGACGGCACCGTGCTCGCCTGGTTCTGGTGCACGTCCGAGGGCGTCACCCACACGCGCTGGGTGCGGCTCCGCATCGAGTGAGAGACAGGCTGGCGCACGAGCCCTCGTCAGGCCCGTGTCGCCAGCCTCCCGGTTGGCGCGACGACGCCGTCGCGCCGTCAGACGAGGGCTACCAGCCCATGACCTCCTTCCACGCGGCGATCGGCGTCACGGACTTGAGCTCGGCGCGGTCGTCGATGCCGTTGGACTCCAGCCACGCGACCCACCGCTTGGTGCGGTCCTCGTAGATCCGCCGCCAGCGCGCGGTGTCGATCAGCGCCCCGATCATGTCGTCGTAGGCGGACTGGAACTCCTCCTCGCTGCTCGCGGTCAGCACCGTCACCAGCCCCGTGTTGTACTTCTGCTCCGCGGACGCCAGCGCCGTCGCCTCCAGCGGCGGCAGCACCTCGGCGACCTGGGCGTAGGACGGGATCGGGCTGGCGAACGCCGACAGCGCCTCGGCGTACGGCTGACCCCATTCCACGCCGCCCGGCACGCCGGAGTCGTAGGGCTCGGAGGGGATGAGCATCCCGTAGTGGTTGCGATTATGCTCCATGTTCTCGAAATTCAGCCGTTCGACCCATGAGGCATAGGCGGGAGCCGCCAGCGGAAAGAGCTTCGGAAAGCGGCCGGCCTTCTCGCCCGTCTCCGGATCGGTGTAGCCGGACTCCCAGAGGTTGTTGACCCGCTTGTGCTGCGTGCCCGGCTCGCTCGGGCCGTGAAACCCGTCCGGCAGACTGGTCCAGTAGAGCGGCGGCGGCGCCGGCTCCCAGTCCACGCCCATCTGGCCGACGTGCACGAACGTCGAGATCACGCCTTCGTCACTGAACATCCAGTCCAGCAGCTTCATGGTCTCGTCCGGGTACGGGTTGTTCGCCATGATCAGGTTGAAGCTCGACTGGTTGTTGGTATAGCGGCCGGGATTGTCCGTGATCGGCGGCAGCATCATGATGATCGCCTGCGCCTGGTACGCCTTCACGTCCTCGTGGTCGGGGCCGAGCTGGTCGACCCGTGCGGTGAGGTGATCTCGGTAGCCGGCGCCCGAGTAGCCGCCGTGGCCGGCCATGACCGAGTACTGGCCGGCCGCCAGATCACCTTCGAACGCGCCCGGATCCAGGAAGGCCCCGGGGCTCATCAGGCCGTCCCGCCACAGCATGTTGAAGAACTTCAACTGGTGGTAGAGCTCTTCCGAGGCCCACTGCGGCATGAGCCGCTTCTCGCCGTCGACCTCCCAGCCGGCGCCGCCGCCCTGGTTGATGACCATCTTCGGCCAGCGCATGTTGGCGTCGGTCATCAGGCCGAACGGAATGCGCGGGCTCCCGTCGAGCGTGGTGAAGTCGTCGTTCTTGAGATTCATCAGGAGCTCGTGGAGCTCGTCATAGGTCGTGGCGTAGCCGTACTTCTCGTAGGCGTCCAGCCGCATCATCCAGTGCGGATGGGCCGAGAACGGATCGTCCGCCCTGATCCGCCAGACCCAGGAGGGCACGGCGTACAGCGTCCCCTCGAGCCGGTACGCGCGCAGGTGACCCTTGTCGGCCGAAGCGAAGACGGGATAGTTCTCCGGGTCGTCGAAGTACTTGTCCAACGCGTGCAGCCGCCCGTCCTTGGCCAGGTCGGTGAGCAGCCGCACGGACTCCGCGTTGAAGCGGACCCTGGCGATGACGTCCGGCACGTCGCCGGAGGCGACCAGGGCGCGCAGCGCCTCCAGGTTGCCCGAGCCCTCGGCGCGAATGCCGGGAATGCCGAACTTTTCCTGGACCCACTGGTTGCCTATTTCCTCGAACGACCCGTCCGGATCGCTGAACGGTCCGTCCGCGGGACGCGAGCCCATGCCCCAGATCCAGATGGGATCTTCGGCAACGCCGATGGACGCTCCCAGCAGGAGCACCACCAGCACGATCGATAGCTTTTTCATCGAAAGCCTCCTCCAAAGTGTCAAGCTTCCTCACCGGCCGGGTCGGACCGGCGTTGGCATGGGAGAAACAC
>JAPPNY010000003.1 GCA_028818385.1 Spirochaetaceae bacterium | reverse complement strand
GCTGATCGAGGGTTCCGCCCCGACCAACGGACCCGAGCGTGGGATCGTCCTGCGGATGTTCCTGGACTACTTGACGCCGCGCGTTTGCGGACGATCATTGACGGTAGGTGAGCGTACCGGCTTCCGGACCTCCGACTCCGGGCACGCCACCGGAGTGAGGGAGTAAACGCGATGGCTGAAACGGTCACCATGACGGTCAACGGCTGTACATCAGAGCACCAGGTCGAGCCGCGGCGATTGCTGGTGCACCACCTGCGCGACGAGTTGCGTCTGACCGGCACGCACGTCGGTTGCGACACGTCGAGCTGCGGAGCGTGCACGGCGATCGTGGACGGCAAGGCCGTCAAGACCTGCACCATGCTGGCCGTGCAGGCCGACGGCGCCGACATCACCACGATCGAGGGGCTTGCCGACAACGGCACGCTGCACCCGCTGCAGGAGGCGTTCCGGGAGGAGCACGGCCTGCAGTGCGGCTTCTGCACCCCGGGCATGATCATGACGGCGGTCGACCTGCTGGAGCGCAACGACAAGCCGAGCGAGGCGGAGATCCGCCACGCGTTGGAAGGCAACTACTGCCGGTGTACCGGCTATCACAACATCGTCCGTGCCGTGCAGCGCGCTGCCGGCACCCTGACGTAGGAGGCGGTCATGGCTACGGCACAAATCGGCAAACCGGTCCGGCGCGTCGAGGACCAGAAGTTCATCACCGGCGCCGGCCGCTACACGGACGACATCCAGCTTCCCGGCATGACGTACTGCGCGTTCGTCCGCAGCCCCCACGCGCATGCCGCGATCGATAGCGTCGACACGGCAGCCGCCGCCGCGGCCCCCGGCGTGGTCTCGGTGCTCACCGGCGCCGACGTCGAAGCCGACGGCCTCGGCGGCCTGCCCTGCGCGTGGCAGGTCGACTTCAACACCGGCGAGCCCATGAACGAGCCGCCGCACCCGGTGCTGGCGTCCGACACGGTGCGCTACGTCGGCGACGGGGTCGCCTGCGTGATCGCCGAGACCCTGGAGCAGGCGCAGGACGCCGCCGAGCTGGTCGAGGTGAGCTACCGCGAGCTGCCGGCCCTGGCGTCGGTCCCGGAGGCGGTCGCCGACGGGGCGACGCAGATCCACGCGGAGGCGCAGGGCAACCTCGCCTTCATCTGGGACCTTGGCGACCGCGAGGCCACCGACGCGGCCTGTGCGAACGCCGCCCATCTCACCACCCTGGAGTTCGTCAACCAGCGGCTCATCCCCAACGCCATCGAGCCGCGCGCCACCCTGGCCGACTTCGATGCGGCCTCGGGACGCTCCACGCTGTACACCTCGACGCAGAACCCGCACACGATCCGCGCGGTCATGGGCGGCGTACTGGGCCTTCCCGAGCACAAGCTGCGGGTGGTGGGTCCGGACGTCGGCGGCGGCTTCGGCAGCAAGATCTTCCACTACCCGGAAGAGGCGGCCGTCACCTGGGCCGCCCGCAGGATCGGCCGGCCGGTGAAGTGGACGGCCTCGCGAAGCGAGAGCTTCATGACCGACGCGCACGGCCGCGACCACGTCACCACGGCCAACCTGGCGCTCGATGCCGACGGGAAGTTCACGGGGTTGCGGGTGCGCACGCAGGCGAACATGGGCGCCTACCTGTCGCTGGTGGCGTCTGCGATCCCGACCTACCTGTACGGGACGCTGCTGCAGGGGCAGTACACGACGCCGGCCGTCCACGTCGAGGTCACCGCGGCCTTCACCAACACCACCCCGGTGGACGCCTACCGCGGCGCCGGCCGGCCGGAAGCGACCTATCTGCTGGAGCGGCTGGTCGACACCGCCGCGCACGAGACCGGCACGGATCCGGCAGAGCTTCGCCGCAGGAACTTCATCCCGCCGTTCGACGGCGTGACCGAGCCCGGCTACGAGACGCAGGTGGCCATGGTCTACGACAGCGGCAACTACGGGGGCGCGATGGATCGCGCGCTGGAAGTGTTCGACCTGGCCGAGTTCCGGGCCAAGCAGACGGCCGCGCGGGCCGAAGGACGCCTGCTCGGCGTCGGCTTCTCCAGCTACATCGAGGCGTGTGGCGTGGCGCCGTCCAAGGTGGCGGGCGCGCTGGGCGCGCGCGGCGGTTTCTACGAGAGCTCGACCGTGCGCGTGCAGCCCTCGGGCAAGGTGACGGTGTTCACCGGCACCCACTCGCACGGACAGGGCCACGTCACCACCTTCGCGCAGGTCGTCGCCGACGAGCTGGGCGTCCCGATGGATGACGTCGAGATCGTGCACGGCGACACCGACATGATCCCGATGGGCAACGGCACCGCCGGCTCGCGCAGCATCGCCGTGGGCGGCAGCGCCATCCACGTGAGCCTGGGCAAGATCAAGGAGAAGGGCGCGCAGATCGCCGCCCACCTGATCGAGGCGTCGCCCGAGGATCTGGAGTATGTGGACGGCGGCTGGAAGGTGCGCGGCACCGACCGCGGCATGAGCTTCCAGGAGGTGGCCGCGCAGGCCTACACCGTGCACAACTATCCCGACGGTGTGGAGCCGGGGCTGGAGTTCACCTCGTTCTTCGACCCCGAGAACTTCACCTTCCCGTTCGGGACGCACATCGCCGTGGTCAAGGTCGATGCCGACACCGGCCAGGTGAAGCTCAAGCGGTTCGTGGCGGTCGACGATGTCGGCCGGGTGATCAACCCGCTGATCGTCGACGGTCAGGTGCACGGCGGCATCACCCAGGGCGTCGGCCAGGCGCTGCTGGAGGGCGCCGCCTACGACGACGCCGGCCAGCTGCTGACCGGCTCCTACATGGACTACGCGATGCCGAGGGCCGACGACGTTCCCTCGTACGAGGTGGACCGCACCGAGACGCGATGTCCGATCAACCCGCTCGGCGTCAAGGGCGCCGGCGAGACCGGCACCATCGGCTCCACGCCGGCGGTCGTGAACGCCGCCGTCGACGCGCTCTGGCATCTGGGCGTTCGGGACCTGCAGATGCCGCTCACCCCGCAACGGGTCTGGCGCGCCATGAACGCCAACGGAGGTACCACGTGATTCCCGCGACATTCGCGTATCGACGCGCAGGATCGGTCGACGAAGCGCTGCAACTGCTGGGCGAGGCCGACGGCGACGCCCGCCTGCTGGCCGGCGGACACAGCCTGCTGCCGGCCATGAAGCTGCGGCTCGACCGGCCCGGCACCCTGATCGACATCAGCCGCATCGACGAGTTGTCCGCCATCAAGGAGAGCGGCGGCGGCGTGTGCATCGGCGCCGCCGCCACCCATGAGCGGATCGCCGGCTGCGACCTGGTCGGGTCACGGGCGCCGCTGGTGGCCGCGGCCGCCGCCGTCATCGGCGACGTGCAGGTGCGCAACAAGGGCACCATCGGCGGCAGCGTCGCGCACGCCGACCCGGCGGCCGACTACCCGGCCGCGCTGCTGGCGTCCGACGCGGTGATCCTCGTGCGTGGGGCCGGCGGAAGCCGGCAGGTCGCCGCCGGCGACTTCTTCGTCGACCTGTACGCCACCGCGCTGGAGGAAGGCGAGATCGTCACCGCCGTGGAGGTGCCCGATCAGGGCGGCGCCGGATCGAGCTACCAGAAATTCCCTCACCCCGCTTCACGCTTCGCCGTGTGCGGCGCGGCCGTGTCGGTGGCCACCGACGGCGGCCGCTGCACGAGCGCGCGCGTGGCGCTCAACGGGGTGGCCGGCGCCGCGTTCCGGGACGCCGGCGTGGAGGCCGCCCTGCAGGGAGCGACGCTCGACGCCGCCACGATCGAGGCCGCATCGGCCAAGGCGGCCGACGGGCGCGAGTTGCTCGCCGACATGTTCGCGGACGAGGACTACCGCCGCCACTTGGCCAAGGTGTTCGTACGCCGCGCGCTGACCGCAGCGGCCGGTTAGAGACCATCGGGTCGCGGCGGCACCGCACGGTGCCGCCCGCGGCCCACCCGCGCGTGCCGAGAGAACGCGCGGCAAGGTGACGGCCCAGCACCGCGACCGGTTCGACCAGCCCCGCTACCAGCACGTGAGGAACGCGCTCTCCGCCCCGG
>JAPPNY010000189.1 GCA_028818385.1 Spirochaetaceae bacterium | reverse complement strand
GGGGAGATCGATCCATCCTTCCCCGCCGCCTTCACCCACCAAGCGGCGGGGACGGAAAAATCGCGCGCTGTGCGCGCCAGACCGTTGCCGCGCTGCGCGCGGCAACAGAACCGACCCGGCTAGCCGAACTCACCAGCGCCAGTGTCCCCCCAGCGCTCGACGAGGCGCGCCGGGCCACCTCGACGGCGCCACGCGGCGCGGCCCACACGGACCGCGCCGATCGCCAGTTCCCCGAGGCGCAGCAGCGCGCCTCGAGCTGTCGCGACGAATATTCTGCCGATCTGGCCGCACCGCATGCGACCGGTAAGGACCGAATGGGTCTGTTGGAGTCGCGCACGGCCGCATTGGGCCAGACCCGGATACGCAGCAACACATAGGGACAGATAGGGACACAACTCCCTTATTTGCAGTTAGTTACGCCTTTTTTATACGCTCCGATCCTGTCCGGTTTCGGGCAGATCACCCCGGTCCACCGCAGCAAGGAGCGCATCAGATGACGACGAAACCACACGCCCCTCTTGTGCAGCCGAGCGCCGGCGCCCCCATGCCCAGGCTCCTCACCCTGCGCGACGTGAAGGCAATAACCGCCCTGTCCCGCTCCGCCATCTACGCGCTGATGGCCGAATCCCGGTTTCCGAAGCCGATCCGCATCGGCAACCGGGCCGTCCGCTGGGTCGAGCAGGAAGTGCTCGACTTCATCGCCAGCCGTCCCCGGGGCGGTTCGGATCGACCGGCGCCCAGCCAAGGGTGACACTGCGGTCAACCAGCCCTGCAGCATGAGGATTCGGCGGTGCTGACAACCGAGAGAACACCCGCAGCCGGAGCTGGCTCATGAGCTTTACATCTCATGAGCCAGCTCCTTGTGTACAAAAGGGCCGGCGAGGGGAGGCTACGCCTCCCCTTCGAACCCCACCCTGCCGGCCGCGCCTGGCGGCAACCCGCGGTTGTCGCTAGGCACGTCGCCGACCTCGTCCGCGCCGCCCGCCGCGGCCGCATCGTCCACTTGATTGTCGTTGTCGATGCGGCCGTTGCCGGGCCGCGCGTCGGTCGAGTCGTGATAGCCGCGCGCCCCTCGGCGTCCAGCGGCGCACTGTCCGCGTGCGCACGGCCGGCGGTTCGCCAGCCGACCAACCGCTGTGCGCCAGCTCCGGCGGCCCGTGGCGGCGGATGGCCGCCCGCGGAATCCGAACCGCCTGGCGTAGAATTCGCTCGATTCGTGTACTGTACATGAAGCGCAGGGGCGATCGTGAGTGCCGTCGGCGTGGACGCTTGGGCGACCAACGCGGACGTGTACGCCATGCTCTTCCGCGGCGCCGAACCTACAAGCGAGCGTGGATGATGGTGCGCCGCAGGTCGCAGACCCAGAGACCGGCATTCCTCGCCGCGGATTGCGGAGGCTCTCGATGGATGAATTCAAGGTATGGGCGCTTGAGGACGAGACGTCGGTCGTCGAGTTGGAGTCTCAACGGCAGGTGGGCGCGGAGTCCCTTCTCAAGGACACGCTCGTCGCCCACCCCGACTTGCTGATGCCGGGTCTCGAGCTGGTCGGCAGGCAGACGCCGACCGCAGGTGGGCCGCTCGACCTGCTGGGAGTTGACAGATACGGCAGGCTCTCGCTGTTCGAGTTGAAGCGCGGCACCCTTACCCGCGAGGCGGTAGCGCAGGTGATCGACTACGCGGCCAACCTTGAAGCCATGGACCTGTCCGAGCTGGCCGGCCTGTTGGCCACGGAGTCGGGCAAGCACGGCATCGACGAGATCGAGGACCTGGAGGAATGGTACGGACGGCGGTTCGGCGACCAGGAGTTGACTTCATTGAGGCCGCTGCGCATGTTCCTGGTCGGCTTGGGCGCCGACGAGAGAGCAGAGCGAATGGTGGACTTCCTCGCCAACAACAGCGGCATGGACATCTCGCTCATCACCTTCCACGGTTTCGCTTACGAGGGGAAGACGCTCTTCGCCAAGCAGGTGCATGTGGAAGGAGCAGCAGGCCCGAAGCCAGATCCGGGCAGCGGATACGTGAGAGTGGCAGAGAGGAGAGCGCGCCTCGACAAGCGCGTGGAGGAGTCTGGCGTGTCGGAACTGTTCGGCGCCGTGCGAGGCATGTTTCAAGTGAACTGGCCGGATGCCAAGATGCGCCCGGGAGCCTCTGGATTCAGCATCAGCATCAAGCTGCAGAAGCAGTCCTATGCACGCATCGATCTGTGGGAGGCGGGTGAAGTCTGGATCGTCTTTCAGCCTTGTGCCAAGGCACTGTGCCTGAACGAATTCAAGCAGCCAGTTGCGGCGATCCCCCATGGCACGTGGCCGCATGATCGCGACCCGCTCGCAGATCCAGACGCTGCGCTCCAGTTCAAGTTGACCGCAAAGGCTTGGGAAACTCACAAGGAGACGTTGACGAGGCTCGCACTGGCGGTCTATGAGGCTCATCAGTCGCACGCGGCCAATTAGAAGGGCGGCTTGCACCTCGCGGGCGGCGGTCGGGACTGCCTGATGCAGCGCCGGATTCGTTCATGGGTAAGCGTTCGGTCGTCCCGGTATCGCGGACCGACAACTGGGCGGTCGACACGTGAACCCGGACGCCGACGGCGCATCTGGCTGCGCCAGCCGCATGTCCATACCGGCTCCACCGAACGGTTACCTCCGGGGACGCCGTTGGCGGCCCGGCATGTTCCTGCGTGGAATGAGGGGTAGGTCGAGGTAATCGGGCCGTGCGCCCTGTCCTTAACCCTCTTGTTATGAATGACTTGCATGCATGCCGCGGTGGCCATCGCAGTAGCGGCCGGGCTTTGCGACCTTGCGGACGAAAGCGCCTGAGAGAGCACGCTCCGGCCAGCGGGGGTGGGGCTTGCTGCTGAGCGGCTGTAGCATGACTACCTCCAGAGTTTCAGTGTCCGTTGGTGAGCACAGTTAGGTCGCAGGGAGCGACGCGGTCCCGCGTCGAGATCCAAACGCCGACATAAGTACCTGTCATTTCATCCGTTACGGATCGGAATGTACTCCGCCGGACGCTGCCGGCCGGCAAGCCGCAACGGACCAGTCCTCCATAAGCCGCCGTCGCCGCTCGAACAGGTCCGACCGTGCGTACGCGGCCTCGACCTGGTTGGTAACCACATGCGCCAGCGCAGCCTCGATGACCTCGCGGGGATGCTCCGTCTCCTCGGCCGCCCAGTCCCGAAAGGTGGAACGGAAACCGTGCGGCACGGCGAGCATCCGCAGGTCCTGAAGCAGCCGTCTGAGCGCCTTGTCGGGGAGCGGCCCGCCATCTGCGGCCGGAAAGACGAGCGGACTTCCCGCGTTCGCCAGCCCTCGCGCCGCCTCGAGGATCTCCATGGCCCGGCCGGACAGCGGGATCCGGTGCGCCCGCTTCGCCTTCATGCGCGCCGCCGGGATGGTCCACGTGCGGCCGGCGACATCGATCTCCGTCCACCGGGCCCCTCTGACCTCGCCCCAGCGCGCCGCGGTCAGAACCAGCAGCTCGAAGGCCAGCTTGACGATGGCCGCGGCACCCGAGGCGCGCACCGCCTCGATGGCCGCTGGAACGTCCCTGTGCGGCAGCGCCGGCATGTGCTCCACCGCTCCCTGCTGCGGTCCGAGGACCGGCCCGATGCGGTCACACGGGTTGTCGGCGCGCAGCTCCATCGCCACCGCCCACTCTAAAACCGCCTGCATCCTTTGGCGCACGCGCCGGGCCGTCGACGCCTTGCTGTGCCAGATCGGCGTGAGGATCTCCAGCACGTCCGCGCTCGTGACCTCGGACACCAACCGCTTTCCGATCCGTGGGAATGCGTAGCGCTCCAGGCTTGCCATCCAGCTCTGCGGGTGCCTGCCGTTTCGCCAGCCCCCGCGTTTCTGCTCGACGACCCGCACCGCGGCTTCGGCGAAGGTCGGCGTCGCCTCGGCGCGGCGCTTGTCGGCAAGCGGGTCGCCGCCCGCGCGGGCGAGCTTGCGGTTCGAGAAGGCCTTCTCCCGCGCTTCGGCCAGCGTGACGAGCTGCGCGCTGCCGAGGCCGATCTCCTGGCGGCGGCCACGCACCACGAGCCGCTGGACCCAGCTCC
>JAPPNY010000007.1 GCA_028818385.1 Spirochaetaceae bacterium | reverse complement strand
TGAGCGTGAGCAAGCTCATAGACGGGATTTGGTGCACGCTGTCTGATGGAGTTCCCGAGTTCCGTTCCCGGTCGGCCTAGAGGGAACGGGAAGCGGTAGCGGAAGGGGAATCGGCGAGGCGGTATCCAGCGGTCGATTTGACGAGAATGCCCTGACTGCAGAGCGCGGCAAGACGGCGATAGAGGGTGGCGTTGCGGACCCGGCAGAGGGGACGTAGCTGGGCGACGGAGAGGGCCGCGGCGGCGGCGGCGAGAGCGCCGGTAATGCGGTCATCAAGCGACATCGAAGGGGTGCTGGCAGGAGCGGTGCGGTCGGCGACGGCGAGGGCGAGCGCATCACCGTCGGAGGTGAGAGTAAGAGGGATAGGGTCGGGAGCAGGCGCGGCGCGGTGCTCGACGGTGAGGGTGAGCTGGTCGCGGTGACGGCGCAGATAGAGGTTGCAGTCGCCCCAGGCATGAAACTCCGAAGAGCCGCGGAGAGCTTGGCCGTCACGGAGCCGGGAGGCGCCCTTCTTGGCGTGGTGGACGACGACGACGGCGAGTTGATGGAGGCGCTGGAGGTGGCGCAGAAAGGCGAGCAAGGGAGCGACCTCGGCGGAGGAATTCTCATCGATGCGGTGCAGGCGAACGAAGGGGTCGAGCACCAGGAGGCGAGGGCGGATGGCGGCGACGGTGTGTTCGAGGCGGTGGCGATCGGCGGGCCGATCGAGGCGCAGGGAAGCAGCGGTGATGACTTGGAGGTCGAGGCTGCACAGGCGCACGCCAGCGGCGCCGCAGATGCCGTCGAGGCGAGCGCGGACGATGTCGAGGGCGTCCTCGGCGGCGTAGAGCAACACGGGTCCTGGGTTGGGCACCGGGAAGCGTCGCAGGCACCGGGAGCCGGCGGCGACGGCGACCGCGAGGTCGAGAGCCAGGAATGACTTGCAGGACTTGGGCTCGCCCCCGACGATGCCCACCGCCTGCTCGGCCCAGAGCCCGGTGACGAGCCAGCGGTGCTGCGGGGGCCGGGCAGCGAGGCGATGAGCCGGGACCACGGGGAGGAGGTTCATCGCCAACGAGCGGCGCCAGCGGCGCGGTCGGGAGGCGCCGTGAAGGTTTCCAGAAACAGGCTTTCATCGAGGCGGTCGAGGTCACGGTGGGCGGCGATGGCCAACAACTCACCGGCCATGTTGAACAGGGTGCGATAGTTGCCGGCGGCGTGGTCGCACAGAGCAGCGCAGAGTTCAGGGGTCATGAGCGGTGCCGCGCCGGCTTTGGCGAGGGCGTGTCGCAGGCAGGCGAGCAGTTCCTCGGAACTGGCGCGCGCCAGGGAGAGGCGGACCCGGATACGGCTATCCAGGGGCAGCAGTTCCTCCGCCTCCAGGCGCTGCATCAGGCGCCGGTCGCCGGCCAGGACGACGGTGAGCAGGAGGTGGGAGTCGAGCTGTGCCTGGCACAGCAGGCGCAGCTCATTCAACACCGACGGCGCAGCCTCCTGGGCTTCGTCGACGAGCAGGACCGGACGCAGCACCGCGGCGTCGATATGGGTCTGCCAGCGGTTGCGCAGCAGCTTGGCGCCGGCCCAGCGGTTGTGCGGCCGCAACTCGACGCCGAACAGGTCGCCCATCTCGCGGTAGAAGTCATGCAGGCCAGCCTGTGGCCGGGACAGGACGCCGACCTTGACGTCGCGTTGAGCCAGCAGGCGGTCGGCGAGAATGCGCAGTGTGACCGACTTGCCGGTGCCGGGATTGCCGGAGATGAGCGCGAACCCGCCTTCACCAGCGAGCTGCTCGACACGCCAGCAGAAGGAATCGACCGCGGGGCTGACGTGCAGTCCCTCTACCGGCACGTTGGGGGCGAAGGGGTTCCATTTCAGACCGTAGAGGGACAGCAGCTTGCGGTTCATGCGGTTCATTGGGCAGCTCCTTGTTGTTCGTCCTTGGGCAGGTAGGCCGGCGGCAAGCCGCTGGCGGCACGCTCGGCGATCAGCTTGGCAAGCAGCGGCGCCATCCGGGTCGCCGGCGCAGGCGGTGGTGCGGGTGGTTCATCGGAGACCGGATCGAGCGCGCGCCGCAGCCCACTGGCGTTTCTCGTTTTGTCCTGCGGGTACAGGCGGCACAGCACGGCGCCGGTGTGCGGGTCGACCTGATGCACGGTGGTGAGATCCCAGGCGGCGTAGCGCACCGCGATGCGCTGCAGGTGCCGGTAGCGATTGGGCACCTCGAAGCGGCGGCCCTCGATTGACACCGTCCCGTCGCTGCGCCGCAAGGTGCGGGTCTCGGCACGCGTGAAGGCGATCCGCAACGCCGCACTGGCGGGCGCCGGACGCAATACCTCCGGGCCGGCCAGCCAGCGCGCGACCGGCTTCTGTTGGGTCTCGGCGTGCCGTTTGCGGTGGTATTCCCGTTCCACCCACGCCTGGGTGGCCTCGTTGAGCAGCGCCAGGGTCAGGTCCCGGACGCCCTCAAGCATCGCCAGCAGTCGCCCCTCGACCTGGCCCCAGAACGCCTCCTGCTTGCCGTTCTGGTAGGGGCTGTAGGGCAGCGTGGTCTCGTGCACGATGCCCAACCGGGTCAGCCCCTCGACAATCTCGGCCGCCGTCATCGCACCGCCGTTGTCACTCATGGCGGCGCGCGGCAGGCCACGCTTGGCGAACGCCTGCAGCAGACCGTGCGCGGTGTTCTCCGCGGTCTCGCCCAGATACCACTGCACGTGGCAGGCAAGACGCGAGCGGTCGTCCAGCACTCCCAACAACAGCGGCGTCACCCACTCGCCTTGCGCGGTCACCACCTTGAGCGAGCCGTGATGGTAGTCCCAGTGCCACAGGCCGCCGACGTATTCGGCTTCGTAGCTGCGCACCTCGCGCGCCTCCAAGCGCGTCGCGGCTCGCTCGGCCCCGGCGCTGTTGCGGGCGCCGCGCCGCGGGCGCCGCACCAGACCGTGCGCCTTCATGAACCGGCGCACGGTCCAATAGGACGGCACCGGCTCCAGCTCGCGGCGGCTCTCGGCGAGCGTCACCAGGTTGTCGTAGTGCAACTGCGCACTCCAACTCGGGTGCGCTTCATATTGAGCCTGAACCGCGCGCCGCAGTTCGACTCCCATCGCTCGCTGCCGACCGGCGTCGGAGCGGATCTTGCGCCGCAACGCCGCCACCGGGTCCTGACCGGCGTTGCGCGCCGCCAGATACCAGCGTTCGATGGTGGCACAGGCAAACTGCGTCGGCTTCCCGCTCACCGGGTGTTGCCAGGTACGTGCCGCCAGCCGCTCCAGCTCCGCGCGCAGTTGTCCCCGCGCCGGCGGTGCTGCCAGCAGCCTGCCAACCACCGCGAACCGAAAATGTGCCCAGCGTTCGTGGACTCCAGGTGGTGTCGTCTCGCTCATCGGTAACGCCCTCCGTTCCGTCGGATATGCGTTACCGTAGCCGTCTGCTCGCTTGCCGCCGACGGCCAACTTCTGCGGATCGCCGCCGCGCCGCAGAAAAGTTGCCCGTTACGTCGCCCCGCTCAACGGTCTCAGGAACTTCAGCAGTGCCACCAGCTTCCCCGCCTCATCACCGGCGAACCGCTTCAACAACGAACTCGGCAGCGCCGCGGGCTTCACCGGCTTGGCCAACCGCCCCCGCGCCAGCCGCCAAAACGGCGTCTGCACGAACTCGCTGCGCCACCACCGGCACCAGCGCTCCACCGTGCGCCGGCTCACCCCCACCAGTTCTCGCAGTCGCCCCACCCGCGTCGGACTTGCTCCATGCCGCAGCACCGCCACCAGCACCACGATCAGTCCCAGATACACCCGCCGTCCCAGGAATCTCAGCGACGCCGGCGTTACCCGCTTGCGACACCCCTCTTCGGCGCAACAGAAACTGAACCGGATATCATACTCGGCTGGCAGCGCCACCCCGCTGCGCGGCTTGCGCGCGAACGCCGCTCCATGCAGCCTCCCGCCACACGCCGGGCAGCCCTTGTTCCGGGCCGCCCTCGCGATCTCGCGATCCGCCTCCAGCAAACTCAGATGGAACCTTGCGTCTCGCAGCAACTTGTGCCACAAAGGAGTCACCTCCTCTCCGTTTCTCCACAGAGAAGGAGGCCCCCTCCGGGGCTGCTTTGCAAGCTTCCGGAGGGGCTTTTCTTTTTCCCAGCTCCTACCGCGCCCAGATTCCCCGCTCAACCACCTCGAAATCCCTGCCCGTTCTCA
>JAPPNY010000160.1:23558-42448 GCA_028818385.1 Spirochaetaceae bacterium | reverse complement strand
CGCTGATCGAGGGTTCCGCCCCGACCAACGGACCCGAGCGTGGGATCGTCCTGCGACCGGGGCTTGTCATCGCGCGGTCCATGCGCGCAGAGTGACCCGCCTCTGGAGGTGGTAGAGTCATGGGAAAACTGGAGCGGGACGGGCGGGTCATCGTCGCGGAGGGGGGGAGCTGCCCCTCGATGGAGCGCCTGAGCAACGGTGACCTGCTGGTGTCGTACCGCGACGACACGCTCGACAGGATCGGCGTGAGCGTGACGCGCTCCACCGACGGCGGCCGAACGTGGCGCAAGGAGCACACCTTTGCCTACGGCTTGTCGGCGGATGAGGCCGATGAGCGGTTCTACGGCCACCACGGCATGGCGCAGCTTGCCGACGGCACCATCGTGCTGCCCTACAACGTGTACGGGACCACCTACAGCGGCGTCTACAACCGCACCGTGTGCGTACGCAAATCGGTGGACCAGGGGCACACCTGGTCGGAGCCCATCGTCGTCGTGCCGGGGCCGGGTCCGGCATCCGGGTGGTCGTCGGCGATCTCCTACGGCAAGATCCGCACCCTGCACGACGGGACGGTCATCCTGCCGGTCATCGGCCGGCACGAAGGCGACCGCTTCGGCCGCCATGGATACCTGACGTCCCACGACGGCGGCGAGACCTGGGACAGCTACGTGACCGCCGCCTGCGACCGTTACTCCGGCGACGAGGCGGACTTCCTGCAACTGCCCTCGGGCCGCATCCTGTGCGTCAACCGCGATCCTTCCAACACCTACGGGCACGGGGTCGGCCCGCTGTTCTGCAACTGGAGCGACGACAACGGCGCCACCTGGAGCGACCACGAGATGGTGGGCTGGTCCGACCCGCGCTACGGCCACTCCCCGGCGCTGTTCCTCACGCGCACCGGCACGGTCATCTGCGGCTACCGGCACGTCGCCGAGATGGACCACCTGAACATCGGCAGCGTGGCGTTCTGCTACGTCAAGGAGGAGGGGCTGGACTGGAGCGGCGAGACCTACATCTACGGCGGCATCATGTTCCTTTCCTTCCTGATGCAGTTCGACGCCATGGGGCAGGGCTACCCCAGCTTCGCCTATGCCGACGACGACCGTATCCTGGTCGTGCACCACAACCAGCCGCCGTGGGCGGTATCGAAGCGCGACATCGAGGGCGTGTTCTACGTGGAGCAGAAGGAGGAGCCCGCTTGGCGCGGCGACGTGGGCTGAGGTAGCCTCCCCCATCATGCCGGCCGCCGATTCCGGTAACACGGCAAACGATGATCTGCTGATCGAAGTCCGCGACCTGCGGGTGGAGTTCAGGCTGACCGAAGGCCTGTTGCGCGCCGTGGACGGGGTCAGCTTCGACGTGCGCAGCCACCAGACCCTGGGCGTGATGGGCGAGTCCGGGTGCGGCAAGAGCGTGACCGCACGCGCCATCATGGGCATCCTGCCGATGCCGCCGGCCCAGGTGACCGGGACGATCAACTACTACGAGGACGGCCGGCCCATCGACTTGGTGAGCCTGGATCCCAAGGGCGACCGATACCGCGACATCCGCGGCAACCGGATCAGCATGATCTTCCAGGAGCCGATGACCGCCCTCAGCCCCGTGCATGCCGTCGGCAACCAGATCGGCGAGGTGCTGCGGGTGCACCGGGAGATGACCCGTACCGAGGCGAGGGAACAGACGATCGATCTGCTGGACCGGGTCGGAATCAGCGACCCGCAGCGGCGCGTCAAGCAGTACCCGTTCGAGCTGAGCGGCGGCATGAACCAGCGTGCGATGATCGCCATGGCGCTGGCATGCCGGCCCAGGCTGCTGATCGCCGACGAGCCCACCACCGGCCTGGACGTGACGATTCAGGCGCAGATCATGGAGCTGATCCAGGACCTGCAGGCGGAGTTCGGCATGGCGGTGCTGTTCATCACCCATGACCTGGGGTTGATCGCGGAGATGGCCGACACCGTGCTGACCATGTACATGGGGCAGATCGTGGAGGCCGGCAGCGCCGATCAGGTGTTCTACGGCCACACCCATCCCTACACCGAGGGGCTGCTCAAGTCGATTCCCATCGTCGCCGCCGAGCATCATCGCCTGGCGCCGATCCGCGGCAGCGTCCCCAACCCCTATGCCCGGCTCTCGGGCTGCCGGTTCCGCTACCGCTGCCACCGCTACATCGGCGACATCTGCGACCAGGATCCCCCGCACTTCGGTCCCGCTCCCGGCCACCTGTCCAAGTGCTGGCTTCACCAGGAAAGTGGGTTGCACGAGCCGGCCGGAGCGGCCCGATGAGCCGGGATGCCGCGCCCGCCGCCGCGCCGCTGCTGCGGGTGGAGGACCTGTTCAAGTACTACCCGGTGACCGCCGGCCTGCTGAAGCGCAAGGTGGCCGAGGTGCGGGCGGTGGACGGCGTCAGCTTTGAGGTGGACAAGGAGGAGACTTTCGCGCTGGCCGGTGAGAGCGGCTGCGGCAAGACCACGGTCGTGCGCAGCATCGCCCGGCTGGTGGACCCCGACGGTGGCCGGGTGCTGCTCAAGACCGACCTCCTGGAGGAATTCCGCGACGCCGACGGCTGGCTTGACCTTGCCACGCTGCCGTCCCGCGAAACCAAGCCCGTGCGCCGCGACCTGCAGGTCGTCTTTCAGGATCCCGACTCGTCGCTGAACCCGCGCTTCACGATCAAGAACATCATCGGGGAGCCGCTGGTCGTGCACGGCCTGGGCGGGCGCCGCGAGATAGCCGAGCGCGTGGACGAACTCCTGCGCCTGGTGGGCCTGGACTCCAGCCACCTGAACCGCTTCCCCCACGAGCTCTCGGGCGGCCAGAAGCAGCGCGTCGGCATCGCCCGCGCGCTGGCCCTGGAGCCGAAGCTGATCCTGGCCGACGAACCGGTCTCCGCCCTGGACATGTCCATCCAGGGACAGATCCTCAACCTGATCGAGGACCTGCGCGACAGGCTGGGGCTGACCATGCTGTTCATCGCCCACGACCTGTCGGTGCTCTCCCACATCAGCGACCGCATGGGCGTGATGTACCTGGGCAACCTGGTCGAGGTCGGCGCCACCACGGACCTGTTCCGCACGCCCCGCCACCCCTACTCGGAGGCGCTGCTCACGGCGATTCCGCAGCCCGACCCCAAGCGCAACGTGGAGCGCGTCATCCTGGAGGGCCAGGTGCCTTCACCCCTCAACAAGCCGAGCGGATGCCCGTTCCATCCGCGCTGCCCCTACCGGCAGCAGCGCTGCGAGGCGGAGGTGCCCGAGCTGCGCCCGCTCGGCGACCGGATGGTCGCCTGTCACCTCGCCGAGGAGCTCGACCTGCGCGGCTCGCTGCAGAGCGACGTGATGGGACGGCTCGGCCTGAGCTGACCGCAGTCCGGGAACGCGCCCCCTACCAGCCCTTCCAGCTTCCGTCGGCGTGGCGGTACTGGCGGAACGCCGTCGGCCGGTAGGGAAGGTCCGCGATGTCGGCTTCCTTGACGGTGACCCCGAGACCGGGCTCGCCGGGGATGTTCATGTACCCGTCCGCGACGCGGAAGGGATGCTCGGCGAAGCGGTCGAACTGCTCGAAGAAGCTGGCCGTGGTCTCCTGGATCAGGAAGTTGGGCATCGCCGCGTCGGCGTGGATCACCGCCGCGTGGCCGACCGGGCCGCTGACGTTGTGCGGCGCCATCAGCATCTGCTCTCCGTCCGCCAGCCGCGCGATCTCCATCATGCGGTGGATGCCGAAGCACTCGGTGATGTCGGGCTGCAGGACGGCGCACGCGCGGCGGTCGATCAGCTCCCGGAACTGCGCCACGGTGTGAAGCTTCTCGCCGGTGGCGATCGGCACCGGGCTGCGCGCGCTGACCTCGGCCAGCGCCGCGACCGAGCCCACCTTGACCGGCTCCTCGATGAACAGGGGGCGCACCGGCGCGACCGCATGGGCGAAGGCGATGGCCAGCTCCGGCACCGGGCTGCCATGGGTGTCGAGCAGGATCTCCAGCTCGGGGCCGGCCGCCTCGCGCATCGCCTCCGCGCAGGCCACCGAGTGCTCGACGGCGGCCCGATCCAGCGGCGTGGTGCGGGTCTCCAGCGGGTTGCCCTTGATCCCGGCGTAGCCCTTCTGCCGGGCGGCGACGGCGGTGACGGCGGCTTCCTCGGGATTGGCGAAGCTGCCCCCGTTCGAGTACACCCGCACCCGCTCGCGGCGCCGCCCGCCGAGCACGGTGCTCACCGGCACGCCCCACGCCTTGCCGGCCAGGTCGTACAGCGCCATGTTCACCGCCGCCGCGGCGCAGCCGTACACCGCTCCCCCCTTCCAGGGCGCCCGGTCGGTCAGATCCTCGGTGAGGGCGATCACCTGCAGCGGGTCGGCGCCGATCAGCAGCTCGCGCCAGGCGTGGAGTTGCGCCTCCACCGGCTCGATCAGCCACTCCGCGGTCCCCTCGCCCCAGCCGCTCATGCCGGCATCGGTGTCCAGCTTCAGCAGCAGCCACCCCTTCTCGGTGCTGGCGATCGCCTCCCCCGTCACCGGGTCGAGAACCTGCTGCCCGGTCGCGACGCTGAACTTGTACGTGCGTACCGCTGTGATCTTCATCGTCCTCCCCTGCTGACAGGTACGGTAGCCGATGCGAGGCCTCGTCGGCGCGCCTCCGTTCCGCGGTATGATCGCCGCCGCGAAGGCAAGGAGGTGACTCATGGGATCTGACTCGCTCACCGTCGCCGTGATCGGCTGCGGCCGCTTGGGACAGCACTACGCGGCGGTCTACGCGACCCGCCCCGACACGACGCTGGTGGCCATCGCCGAGGCCAACCCCGAGCGGCGCACGGTCGTCGGGGAGCGCTTCGGCGTGACCGCCCTGTTCACCGATGCACGCTCGCTGTTCGCCGAGGTGGTGCCGGACGTGGCGGCGCTGGTGCTGCCGGTGCGTTACATCAAGGACGCGGTGCTGGCGGCCGTCGCCGCCGGCGTGCGCGGGGTCACCACCGACAAGCCGATCGCCGCCACCCTGGCGGACGCCGACGCCATGGTGGACGCCTGCCGCTCAGCCGGCGTCGTGTTCGGCGGCGGCAACCTGCAGCGTGCCCGCGCCGACGTGCAGGAAGCAGCAGCCTGGCTCCACGCCGGCGAGTTCGGTCCGATCACCGGAGCGGCCGTTCACCGCTGGGGAAGCGGCGGCGAGATCTCCGGCGGCGGCTGCCAGCACATATCGGTGCTGCGCCTGCTCACGGGCGCGGAGGTCGCCGAGGTGGTGGCGTGGGGCACGCCGGAGCACAAGCTGGCCGACGGCGAGGACGAGGAAGGACTGATCATCAACGGGCGCTTCACGATGAGCGACGGCCTGGCGGTGCCGGTATTCGGCGCGGAGACACCGCAGAAAGGGGTGGACGTGTGGACGGAGCGGGCGCTGATCCGCTGGGACTGGGAAGCCACCACGGTGTATGCCGGCCGCGACGCGGCCGGCCGCCGCCTCCCCCTGGACCGCCCCTTCTCGCAGGTGGCCTATCCGCGGTTCGGCTACCTGGGCACCTCCATCGGCTCCTTCCTGGACACGGTCCGCACCGGCAGCGAGCTGTGGATCTCCGGGCACGACCTGCGCCAGGCGCTGGAGGTTGCGATCGCCGCCAAGCAGTCCGCCGCATGCGGTTCCGTACCGGTCGCGCTGCCGCTGGCCGATCGCACCCTGACCCTGCGCCCGCGCCCCTACCGGTGGCTCGGCGGCGACGTGACAGGACGCGAGCAGAGCGCCGCGGAAGCCGCCGCCCGGTGGGCCGGCTACTGATCGGCCGCGCGCGATCAGTTGCTGCTGAAGGGGTCGGCGGCATCGCGCAGGCCGTCCCCGACGAAGTTGAACGCCAGGATCGCCGCCACCACGAACAGAGCCGGGATCAGGTACCACACGTTGTTGACCAGGTTGTTGATGTTCTGTGCCTCTTCCAGCATGACTCCCCAGCTCGTCATGGGTGAGCGGATGCCCAGACCCAGGAAGCTCAGGCTGGTCTCGGCCAGGATCATGCCGGGGATGGCCAGGGTGAGGTTCACCAGCAGGTAGCTGGAGATGTTCGGGACCAGGTGCAGCGCCATGATGCGCCCGGTGCCGGCGCCGATGTTGCGCGCCGCCAGGATGTACTGAGTCTCGCGGTGCGAGAGGATCATGCCGCGCACCACCCGTGCCAGGCCGGTCCAGCCGATGAACGACAGGATCACAACGAGGCCGAAGTAGACCTGCAGCGGGGTCCACTCCTTGGGCAGCGCGGAGGCGAGCAGGATCCACAGCGGCAGCGAAGGCACCGACATGATGACCTCGATCACGCGCTGCACCACCAGGTCCACCGCCCCCGCGAAGTAGCCGGATAGCGCGCCGATGAGGATGCCCAGCACCAGGCTGATCATCACCCCGGCCCAGCCGATGGTCAGCGACACGCGCCCGCCGTAGAGGATGCGCGAGAGCATGTCGCGGCCCCACTTGTCGGTGCCGAACAGAAAGATGCGGCCCTCCTTGACGCCGAAGAAACGCAGGTTGCTGCGGATCGGCAGAAACCCCAGCACCGGGTAGTCGCTCGCCCCGCGCACGAACAGGTGAATGGGGAACCGCTCGTCGGGATTGGACGTCCAGTGGGTCTTGAAGGTCTCCATGTCCAGGGTGCGGGTGGCGCCGTAGACGAACGGATGCAGGTGGAACCGCCCGTCGAGGTCGAAGAAACGGATGCGCATGGGCGGGTGATTCTCGAAGCCCTTGGCGTTGTCGTCCAGGGTGTAGGGCGCGAAGAACTCGCACAGCATGGTGAGTGCGTACAGCACGATCAGCGTCCACAGGCCGACCATGGCCAGCCGGTTGCGCCGGTACTTGAGGCGCATGATGGAGCCGATGCTGCGACCCTTGATCGGCATGTCGCCTCCGGGTCCAGCGGTCGTTCCTGCCTCGGCCATGCTCATCACTCGTACCTGATGCGCGGGTCGACCCACGCCAGCGTCAGGTCCGCCACCAGGTTGCCCACCACCAGCAGGGTGGAGAGCAACATCACCATGGCGCCGGCCAGAAACGCGTCATGGTGCGTCACCGCGTCGTACAGCAACGGTCCCGTGGTCGGCAGGTTGAGCACGATCGACACGATCAGCTCGCCCCCGACCACTGCGGGAAACGCAAAGCCGATGCCGGTAATGAACGGGTTGAGGGCGATCCGCAGCGGGTACTTGACGACCACGATGCGCTCGCGCAGCCCCTTGGCGCGGGCCGTATCCACGTAGGGGCGGCGAAGCTGGTCCAGCAGGTTGCCGCGCAGGATGCGCATGGTGCCGGCCATCCCCGCCGTGCCGAGCACCACCACCGGCACCCACAGGTGCGCCAGCAGGTCGAGCACCTTGCCCAGGCTCCAGGGAGCGGCGGCGTACTCGGCCGAGAACAACCCGCCCGGCACCTGACCGAACTGGAAGAAGCTGATCACGATCAGCACCAGCGCGAGCAGGAAATTGGGAATGCTCAGGCCCAGGAAGCTGATCACCGTGAAGACGTTGTCGCCCAGCGTGTACTGCCGCACCGCCGAGTAGATCCCGATCGGCAGCGCGACCAGGTAGGAGAACACGATGCTGCACAGGGAGAGGACGACGGTAAGCACCATGCGCTCGGTGATGAGCTGCGCCACCGGCCGGTGGCCGTAGGCATAGGATCGCCCGAAGTCCCCCTGCACGAAGCGGCTGGCCCATTTCCACCAGCGCACGTAGATCGGTTTGCCGATGCCGTACTGCCGTTCCAGCAGCCGGATCTGGCCCTCGCTGAGCTCCGCTTCGCCGGTGTCCGCGATCTGTTGCGCGATCAAGATGTCGATGAAGGTACCCGGCACGAGCTCGATCGCCCCGAACACCAGCATCGAGATCATGATCAGTGTGGGGACTACGGTGGCGATTCTCCGAATGATGAAGGTGACCATCGGGCATATCCGCCTGCCGGTGCCGGCTTGCGTCAGTGTCGCCCAGCGGGGCGCGCTGTTCAACCTTCCTCGCGGAGCCGGGTCGCTCCGGATGATAGAATCGGCAGCGGCCAGCCTGCGCCGCCGTGGGCAAACCGGCCGGCGAGGAGGTTCGCATGAGCGACTCAGGATCCCAGGAGCACCAGCCGGGGCGGCCGCAGTGGCGCAAGCCGGTTCCAGAGGGCGTTACCGAAGTGACGGAGGTCGCGATCGGTGAGGCGAGCGCGCTGGTGTCGTTGAGCGACGGCGCGCTGGGGCTGATAGCCGGCGGCCGGCTCCTGCGCTCCGCCGACGGCGGCGTCACGTGGGGAGAGCCGCTGGCGCTGGAGTTGCCGGACGCGGGCCGGCTGCAGGGGCTGGCGTGCATCAGGCTGCAAGCAGGACCGCTCGCGCTCGTGTACCGCAACCGGCAGGAGTGTTTCCGGCTGGTGGTGTCGGAGGACGACGGCCGCACGTGGCGGCAGCGCTCCACCGTCGATCTGCTGGGCTCACCGTACTACGACGCGCTCATCGAGACCGGCGACGGCACGCTGGTGATGCCGAGCCGCGAGTGCTACGGCAACGACGACCACCCGGGCCTGGAGTACCGCAAGATCAGTACCTGGGGCACGTGGAAGGGGCTCCGGCTGCAGGTCTCCGGCCACTACCACTACCCGGAGATCGACATCGCCGCCGTGAGCCGGTCGCAGGACGGGGGACGCACGTGGCAGCGCGCGCAGCCGCTGATGGGGTGGTTCGACGAGCACGGAATCGCCAACGGCTACGGCGGCGTCACCGCCTGTGACGAGCCGAGCGTCGCCGAGACCGCCGACGGGCGCCTGCTGTTTTTCGCGCGGTCCACCGTGGGCCGTATCGTCGCCAGCTACTCCAGCGACGGCGGCGAACGCTGGACGGCGGTGCGGCCGACCGAGCTGGCCGCCTCCTACTCGCCGCCGCGCCTGCGCCGCATCCCCGCCACCGGCGACCTGATCTGCGTCTGGAACCAGGTGTCGCGGGAGGAGATCCGCCGCGGCTACCGGCGCGGCCGGCTGTCGTGTGCGATCTCGCGCGATTCGGGCGAATCCTGGGAGCAATTCAGGACCATCGAGGTGTCAGCCGGCCTGGCGGACGTGGACCAGATCGCCCCAGAGTCCCCGATCATCCCCGTGATCGGGCTGCCGGACGTCGGCGCGCTGCCCGACGACTTCGCCACCTTCGACTATCCCAACGTGTGCTTCGCCGGCGACCGCGTGTTCCTGATCTACCACCGCTCGTGGGTCGACTCGGGCCCCAAGACACGGCAGGCGAGCACCCTGGGCGAGCGCGGCAGGGACGAAGCCGGCAAGCCGCGGGAGTCGGTGATCCGCAGTTATCCGCTGGACTGGTTCTACGGCTGACGATCGCCGGCCGAGCGGCCGGGCGCCAGGACCACGCACCAGACCGACGCCCCGGCGGGCAGCGGCGCGGATGGCCGCGGCGCTGCTCTCCATCCTACTGTCCGGGGTGATCTTCCTGCAGTTCCTGGACTTGGCCGCCACCGGCGTCGAGCTGAGGACCGGCGCGCGCGCACTGTTCGCGTCGGTGGCGATCTACCTGTTGGGGCTCGGCGAGCTGATCGCCGCCCTCACCATCTGGTTCGCGTACGCCCGTGCGGCGCGGGAAGGCCGGCTGCGCGCCACCGTGCTCAGGGTGACGCTCTGGGAGGGACTGGCCGCCCTCGCCTACCTGCCGGCCCGGCTGCTGGTCTATCTCCCCGTGGCACGCTCTCTCGGCGACCGCTTCATCGACGCGTTCCGGCTCGTGGACCTGCTGCAGGGGCTCCTGGGCGTGATCCTGGTGGCGACCGCCATCGCGGTCCCCTGGCGCCGTCGGACGTACTGAGCTATCCGGCGGGCCGCCAGCGGACCAGGGCGCCGGCGTTGCGGTAGTTGCCGTACGCGCTGAGGACCGAGCCGTCGCCCACCGAGACCGAGAACTGGTGGCCGCATGCCACGTGGTACCACTCTTCCGTGCCGAGGGCGGCGAAGTCGTCCACGACGTAGCGGTGCTCGACGTCCCAGGTGACACCGTGGTCGTGGCTGACGACGGCGTCGCAGCCGCGCCGGTAGGTGGCCAGGTCGCCGGCTCCGAAGTCGAGGCGGCGGATCACGGTGAGCACCAGGTCGTCGTTGGGCAGCCGCAGCAGCGTGACGTGGTGGCGGCCGGGGCCGAACACGAAGTCCAGCGGGCTCCAGGTCGCGCCTTCGTCGTTGCTGATCGACACCGCGGTGCCCTCGAAGTTGTCGTAGTGCAGCGGGATGTACTGCGCCGGCATGTCGCTGCGCACGGCGGCGACGACGGAGCCGTTGGCGGCGCGGACCAGGGCGCCCTCGCCTACCCCGCGCTCCACCCGCTCGCCGTCGCACTCGTCGTACCACACCCACTCCTGCGGCCAGCTCACCGGTCCCCAGGTGCGGCCGCCGTCGCGGGACCAGCGTATGCAGCCGCAGCAGGGATTCTGCGGCAGCGGCCCCTTGGACACCGTCTGCCCGGTCTCCGCCACCACCGTGGCGTTGCCGGCGGCGTCGCGGTCGATCAGGGCGTTGCCCTCGCAGTCCATCTGCGTGCCGTCGGGGGCCTCCGGCAGCCGGTCGCCCCGTTCCCAGGTGGCGCCGTGGTCGTGGCTGTAGTAGCGGAAGTTGCCCTCGTCCGACCAGCTCGACATGAAGCTGAGGACGCCGGAACCCAGGTTGGACAGCATCATCGGCCGGGTCGAGCAGCCGGGAACCTCGACGTAGTCCCAGCTCGCGCCCTGGTCGCCGCTCAGGCCGATCACGGTCTGGTTGGATTGGGCGAGCGTCATGGAGCCCGCCACGCCGGCCACCGCCCAGCCGCCTGAGTCCAACACCGCCAAGCCCCACGGAAACACGGGGCGGTCACCGTGCCACGGCAGGAACCGGAACGCCGCCGGGTGGCCGATCTGGCCGCCTTCGCCGTCGTGCTGCATCACCCAGTGGTCGCGCCACGCCAAGTCGTCGCGTGATGGCGTGGCCGGAAGCTGATCACTGCTCAGGGGTCGATTCATCGCCGATCCTCCTCGGGCGCGGGCCGCTCGCTCATGAGTCTGTCGAATCGGCGCCCAAGCGGCAATCCGACATGCTCGGCCGCCACGATCAGGAGCCGGCGCCGCCGCGCAGGCGGAACGAGTACAGCTCCCCGTCGCGCAGCAGGAAGCGGATGCGCCGGAAGCGCGGCGCATCCGCCTCCCCGGCCCCCGCGCCCGCGCCTGCCCGGCCACGCAACTCCGCGCGTCCGTTCCAGCGCAGCACGTGCTCCACGGCGTCGCCGCGGAACGGCTCGCACTCCCCGGCGGCGTAGCCGGGGATCACCGCGCCCGCCTCATCCAGGATCTCGGCCCGCAGGAAGCCGTGCCCGCGGCACGCGGCGTTGACCGCCAGGGTGTTCCCCCACGACAGCAACGGCTGCGTCACCAGCACTCCCTCGCGCACCGGGTTGGCGCCGAGGGAGACGAAGCCGTCTCGCCGCAGGCGCGCCAGGCCGAGGCCGTAGCCAACCGCGTCCCAGTCCCACACCTCGGGCACGTCACGCCATGCCTCCGGGTTGTCGGCCGCCTCGTTGCCGCCGGCGAACCACCAGTCATGGTGATTCTTCGAGCCGCCGTGGTACACCCACAGCTCGTCGCCCATGGCTACCGGCGGGCTCGGCACCGTGACCATGAACTCGTTCCACGAACCGGGTTCGCCGCGCTGCAGCCACGGCCGGCCGGGGGCGACGCGATGCCATGCGCGCCCGTCCCGGCTGTGCACGAGCTGCACGTCCATGGTGTTGCTCACCATGTGGAACACGTTGAGGAAGCCCACCCATTGGCCGCCGAGGCGCAGCGGCGTCATGCCGTAGAACGCGTCGTCGAGGTTGTCGAGCGCGGGGTCCGGAACCAGGATCGGGCGCGGTTCACTCCAGCGCAGGAAGTCGCGGCTCTCGATCAGGAAGATGCGGCGCCTGCCCTGCCGGGTGGCGCTCCCCAAGGCCGCATCGAATCCGGGCTCGCCGCCCACGCCCGGGCGGCCGGGCGCCGGCGGTCGCAGGTGGCCGCGCCCGGGCACCGATCGGTAGAAGGGATGGCGCGTGGCGGCGATGTGGGTTTGCGAATCGGGATCGAACGCCATGATGGTGACGTCGCCCCGCTCCCGGCCCAGGCGGCCGAACACCGGCCCCTCGTCGCTGGGGGTGAGGTGGATGCCGTCCGCCGAGTAGGCGGCGTGGACGGTGAACCGCGACTCGTTCTCATCCACGGGCACGATCCGGGTGTAGAGGGTCTTGAAGCGGCGCCGCGGGTCGCGCTCCAGCGGATCGTCAACGATGAAGATGTCGTACACCGATCCGTAGTCCTCGGTGCCGAACACGATGTTGGTGTCGTGGCCGTCCTCGTGCTGGATTCCCATGGGCGGCTTGACCCAGTCGATACCGTCCTCGGAGCGGGCGTAGAGCTGGCGCAGGCGGGCGTTCTCCCAGCCGTGGGAGCCGCCGCCGCGGCTCCACAGCCGCTCCCGGTCCATCTTGAAGTCGGTGTAGAAGCAGTGGAAGCGGCCGCTGTCCGCATCGCGCCGCAGGTTCCAGGAGTTGCACGAGAAGTAGGTCACGTGCTCCCACGGACGGTCGCGGCTGATCAGGGGGCTGCGCTCATCGGGCACCGGCCGGTGGATGGTTCGGGTGAGGTGGTCGGCCACCTCGACCACGGCGTCGTCGAAGAAGAACTGCGGCTGATCGCCGATGAACAGTACGGTGCTGTCAAGTGCCACGGCGCTTGAGGTCGTTCAGGGCATCTCCGAACCTCAGAGCGGGTTCGGTCGCGCGCTCTTCGAACGCCGCAAGGTCCTCGGCGTCCTCTGCCAATTGCATACGGACGGCCTCGTTGACCAGATCGGAAATCGTGCGGTCGATTGCGGCTGCCTTGATGCGGAGCCCGCGATACACATGAGGGTCGAAGCAAATGGTGGCTCGTCTTGAGTCCGTCATCGACGACCAGAGTAGCGACATGACTCTCCAGTGATAAGACTGTCTCGGCCCGTCCCTCGTCCGTCACGTACCCAGACCGCGTGCAGTTGGGTACAGTCTGTGCCAAGAACTGAGCCCGCAGGAGGTGGTGCCATGACCAACCTGCAGATCGTGACCGGTCCGAGTCCCGAATCCATCACGGCATTCGCCGCCGCCGAGCTGGCGCGCTACGCCCGCGACCTGTTCGGCGTTGCCGCGGTGGTTTCCGCGCGGCCGGTGGAGGCACGCGCCAGCGTGTGGCTGGACGGCGCAGGCGCCGGGCTGGCGGCGCCGGACGAGCCGCAGAGCTACACCCTGCGGCGCTTCACGCGCCCGGCGGGAGGCGATCACCTGCTGGCCGCCGGAGGCAGCCCGGCCGCCACCCTCTGGGCCGTGTACGAACTGGTGCGCGGCTGGGGAGTGCAGTTCCTGTTGAGCGGAGACCTGCTGCCCGACGATCCCGGGCCGTTGCGCCTGCCGGACGGCGACCGCACCTGCGCCCCGAATCTGGACACGCGCTGCTGGCGCCTGATCAACGACTTCGTCTGCGGTCCCGAGTCGTGGGGGCTCGCGGAGAATCGGCGCTTCATCGACCAGCTCGCCAAGAACGCCTTCAACGAGGTCCTGCTGTCGCTGTGGCCGTGGCAGTCGTTCGTCCACTACGAGTTCCGCGGCGTGGCCAAGAGCACCGGCTGCTCCTGGTTCGGGTTCCGCTACCCGGTGGACGAGCACACCGTGGGCCGCGAGCTGTTCGGGGGGGCCGACGAGTTCGAGAACCCCGACCTGGCCGGGATCGACGACTACCACGAGCGCCACGCCGCCGCCCGCCGCCTCGCCGCCGGGATCATCGAGCACGCAGCCGCCCGCGGCATCGGCAGCAGCATGTCGCTGTCGCTGCTCGAGTATCCGCGGGAGTTCATGCCGGTCATTCCGGGGGCGCACGTGGCCCGCCAGCTCGCGGAGAGGACCTGCGTCCCCGGCAGCGACCAGGCTCCCGACGACCCGCTGCTCGTCGACCTGGCGCGCACCAAGATCTCGGCCCACCTGCACACCTATCCCGGGGTCGAGCGCCTGTTCCTGGGTTTTCCCGAGCACCGCGAGTGGCTGGATCGCGCCGAGGACGCGTGGCGCAGCCTGGACGACAAGTACGCCATCTCCGAGGTCCTGACGCTGGAGCAGGCGCTGGCGAACGCGCGGCGCCGCACCGACGTGCACGGCGGACCCGGCCGCCAGGAGTCACGGGTGCTCGGCGACATCGCCATGCTGCGGCTGATCGACTGCGTGCTGGAGGATCGCAGCGTGCTGGAGCGCCCCGGCCACGCGACGCCTGCGCGCATCCTGTACGGCCAGCCGGCCGAGGAGCTGCTGCCGATCCTGCCGCGCATCGCGCCGCCCGGCGCGGGCGTGGTTGCGTTCATCGACTACACGGCGCGGCGCGCCGCCGACCACATCGAGGTGATGGACAACGCCGTGCCCGACGCGATGCCGAGCCGCTTCATCTTCACGCTGGCCGACGACAACGTGGGCGTCCTTCCGCAACTGGCCACCAGGCCGCTGCACACCCTCGCCACGCGCATGCGCGCGGACGGCTGGAGCGGGTTCAGCACCCGCCACTGGATGATCGGCGACCTGGACCCGACGATGCGCTACATGGCGCGCTGCTGCTGGGACGCCGACTGCACGCCGGTGGCGGCGTACCGGGAACTGGCAGCGGGCGTCTGCGGCGAGGCGGCGGCAGCCCCGCTGGTAACGGCCTGGCAGCAGGTGGATGCGATCACCGACGACCTGGACCGTCACGGCATGGGGTTCTCCTTCCCGGTGCCGGGGATGATGGAGAAGCATTGGCAGGCGGGCGAGCCGCTGTCGGCGGAGCTGCACGACGTGCGCGAGCGCTATGCCGCTGCATTGGCGCGGGTCGGTGAAGCCATCACCGTGGCGCGGCCGGCGGGGGTGCCGTTCGCGCGCTACCACGCGGAGCGGCTGCGCTTCGCGGTGGGCTATCTGGATGCGGTGGCAGCCACGCGCGAGGCGGGCGTCGCCGAAGCCGCGGGCCGCCATGACGACGCACTGGCCGGCGTGAGCGCCGCCCTCGCCCACCTCACCGCGGCGGTGCAGGCGTACGCCTCCGTCGCCGCCGACAACTCCGACCGCGGCGCCATCGCCAGCATCAACGAGTACTGCCTGCGCTTCCTGCGCGCCACCCGCGACCGCCTCGCCGAATAGCCGCGCGCCCGCGCCTCAGAGGGCCGGGTGGTTGAGCGGGAGTCCGCGCACGCCGACGCCGTCGAAGCGGTGGATGACCAGGTTGTCCAGGGAGGCGGCGAACAGGATGTCACGTTCGGGGCCGGCGAAGGCGACGTCGGTCGGGCCGCGCAGCGCCTCTCCCATCCAGTCCTCGGCGAACAGCTCCAGGCGGCGGCTGTCCAGATCGAACACGTAGATGGCGTCCGGGCGGTGGCAGGCGATCCACAGCCGGCCCTGTTCGTCGAAGGCGATGCCGTCAGGGACGTGGCGCGGCATGTGCAGCACGCGCTCGAAGCGGCCGGCGGACCCGTCGTCGTCGATCGCCACGCGTGCGATGCCGGCGCCGAACGTCTCCACCAGGTACAGGTAGCGCTCGGCGGCGTCCAGGGCGATGGCGTTGGGCGTGTCGACCGCGTCCGGGTACCAGAGGCGCGCGGCGCCGCCGCCGGGCTCGATCTTGTAGAGCCGACCGTTGACGGCGCCTGACCAGTCACCGCTGTCGGACAGGTACAGGGCGCCACGGCGGTCGAAGGCCGGGTAGTTGGCGCAGAGAAACGGGCGTCCCGCAGGTCCTGTGGCGTAGGTGGTGACCGACCCGTCCGGCGTGACCCTGACCACGGCGCCGAGGCCGGTCTCCGCGCAGTACAGGTTGCCGGCGGCATCGACCGCCTGGCCCAGACAGCGGTTGGCGGTGGCGGCAAACTGCTCGGCGCGGTTGGCCGCCACGTCGACCCGGTACACCTGGCAGCCGGTGCCGGTGGTGTACAGCTCCCCGCGCGGGCCGACCGCCAGCGACTCGGGGTGGTCCACCCCCGGGACGTGGACGATCTTCTCGTTGTCGAAGCGGGGCACGGCCGGCGTCGGGTTCATGGCTCTTTCAGAGTAGCGGCGTGCCGCCGTCGGGCAACTCGAAGCGCCCGGGATCCAGCGGCGTATGACCGTCCATCGCGGCGAGCACCTCCTCGTCCAACTCCACTCCCAGTCCCGGCCGCCGCGCCAGCTCGTCCACGTCGATGTGGCCGCCGGTCACCGGCAGCGGCTCCCGCTGCAGGCGGTCGAACCACGGCTGCAGGGGGCAGTGCTCGAGGATCAGGAAGTTCTGGATCGCGGCCGCCACTTGGGCCGAGGCGGCAAGGGCCACCGGGCCGTACGGATTGTGCGGCGCCATGAGGATGCCGTACACCTCGGCGTAGTGGGCGATGCGCAGCAGCTCGCTGATGCCCCCGGCGTGGCTGATGTCCGCCTGGCACACGTCGATCGCCCCCCCTTCGAACCAGGCGCGGAAGTCCCAGCGCGAGACCATGCGCTCGCCCAGGGCGATCTTCATCCCCGGAAAGCTCTGCTTGAGCCGCGCCGTTGGCGCCACCGTGTCCTGGTTGGTCGGCTCCTCCACGAACAGCGGGGCGAGCGGCTCCAGCCCCTGCAGCAGCCGGTGGGCGGCTTGGGGATCGAACATGCCGGCCGCGTCGACCATCAGCGCGGTCCCGCCGCCCAGGATCCGCCGCAGCCGGCCCACCTCGGCCACCGCCACGTCGGCCTGGCGCTGCGCGTCATACGGCCGGGTGACGCTGCCGAAGCCGTGCTTGAAGGCGTCGAACCCCAACTCCAGGGCGCGGCGGGCCGCATCCTCCAGCTCCACGCCGAAGAACTCGGGTCCGAAGCGGATGTAGCAGCGCACGCGGTCCCGCACCCGGCCGCCGAGCAGCTTGAACACCGGCAGCCCCGCCGCCTTGCCGGCGATGTCCCACAGCGCCTGGTCGATGCCGCTCATGGCGCTGCCGTGGACGACCCCGCGGCGCCACCAGAACTCGCGGAAGCCGAGCTGCCACACACGCTCGATGTCGGCCGGGTCCATGCCCAGCAGGCGCGGCCGAAGCTCGCTTTCCACGTGCGCCTTGATCGCCAGCTCGTGGTGCTCGGTGGTCGCCTCGCCCACCCCCTGCAGGCCGGCGTCGGTGTCGACGCGGACGAACACCCAGTTGCGGTGCGCGCCGCCGCCGGGACGTGGCACGGCAGCCACCGAGCAGCGCACGTCGGTGATCTTCATCCGGCCCATGCCCGGCCTCCCGAGCCGCGCGCGGCGATCACGGTTCCAGCTCAGGGTGCAGCGGGAACTCGACCACGCGCCCCTCCTGCTGCGCGGAGCGGTACGCGCCTTCCATCATCTCCACGCAGCGCAGCCCCTCCACCCAGGTCAGGCACGGCTCCGCGCCGGTGCCGATCCAGCGGAAGAAGTCGCCGATCTCGCGCCGGTACGCGTGGTCGAACCCCAGGTCGTCGAACCGCTCGTGCCGCGCGGCCGGAGCATCAAGGCGCTGCCAGTACAGGTCGATGTGGTCAAGGGCCGGCACCAGCTTGAAGCCGCCGTGCCGGCACTCGCCCCACGGTCCCTGCGACTCGCGGAACTGGTGCAGCGGAAACGACAGGCCGCCGGCGATCGTGGCCACGGCGCCGGAGTGGAACCGGTAGGTCGCATGCAGGACGTCCCGGAACCCGTAGCGGGGATCGTGCTGCGGCCCGTATACGGCGTGCACGTCCCGGGCGTCGCCGCACATGGCGCGGAACCAGTCGATCACGTGCACGCCGTGCATGTGGAGGAAGCCGCCGCCGCACGCCGGGTCTGACCACCAGGTGTCGAAGAACTCGTAGGGCCGGTTGTCCGTGTACTGCGCCACCGTGATCGACAGCGGAGCTCCGAGCAGGTCGTCGCCGGTCAGCTCCACCATCCGTGCCCAAGGCGGCCGAAGCCGCCGCTTGTGCCCGACCATCAGCTTCACGCCGTGGCGCCGGCACGCCGCCACCATATCCCAGCACTCCCGCGCCGTGCGCGCCATCGCCTTCTCGCAGAACACGTGCACGCGGGCCTCGGCGGCCGCCACGGTGATCTCCGCGTGCACGTGGTTGGCGGCGGTCACCAGCACCGCGTCCAGGCGCTCGCGCCGCAGCAGCTCGCGGTAATCGCCGTAGCCGGGCACCTCGGCACCCAGCTCGGTGGCCGTAGCCGCCAGGTTGCCGGCGTCGGGATCGCACAGCGCCGCCAGCTCGGCTTGCTCGACCGCGTAGCGCGCCAGGTGCTTGCCGAAGTCCCCGCACCCCACCAGCGCAAACCGCGGCCGGCCGGCTCCGGCACCCGGTGTGGCGGCACCCATCGTTCCGCTCATGCCAGGGAAATCCTACCGCGGATGGTCCCGTGACGCCTGACTCAACCTTGACAAAGCGGGAGGGTTCGCTTTACCCAGCCCTATCCTGGACGCCTGCAACACATCCGCGGAACTGGCGGCGAGCGGCACGGAACTGGCGATCCTGCCGGTCGGCGCCACCGAGCAGCACGGCAGCTACCTGCCGCTGGCGACCGATTCGCTGGAGGCGGAAGCGGTGGCGCGCGGGGTGGCGGAACGGCTGGATGCGTTCCTGCTGCCGGTGCTGCCGTTCAGCAACTCGGAGGCGCACGCCGGCTTCCGCGGCTCGGTGTCGCTCAGCCCGAGCACCCTCCTGACCGTGGTCAAGGAGCTCGCCCTGGACCTGATCGGACAGGGGTTCCGCTACGTCGTGCTGCTCAACATGCACGGCGGCAACCTGGTCCTGGGGGCGGCGGGGGGGGGGGTAAAAACCCCCCCCCCCCCCCGCCCCGCCCGGGGGGGGGGGGCGGCGCCGCGGGCCGCCGGGGGGGGTGTGGACAACTTTAGGAAA
>JAPPNY010000160.1:0-23548 GCA_028818385.1 Spirochaetaceae bacterium | reverse complement strand
GTACCGGGGTCCCGCTACGTGGTGCGGCAAAACATGCCGGGCGCCAACCGGGTCGGGGGCCGGGGGGTGCGCTTTTTAACCCCCCCCACCGGTCCGGCCCGCGCCCTGTTCGTGCAGCCGTTCACGCTGGCCGCCGCGGAGCTTGAGCACATCTTTCCGAACTTCGCGAACGAGGCGCACGCCGGCGGCTTCGAGGCGTCGCTGATCATGGAGATCGCACCGGACACCATCAAGGGCACCGTCCCCGACACCGTGCCCGAAAGCCCGGTCGAGGCGTTCGACTACCTGACCATGGCCCAGATGAGCCCCAGCGGCGTGTGGGGCGAGCCGAGCCAGGCCGATCGCGAGCGCGGGCGGCGGGCTCTGGCCGTGATGGTCGAGCACAGCGTCCGCCACATCAGCGAAGCGATCGCCCGCATCGAAGCCGCCGGGGCCGCGACGTGACAGGGCCTGCGATTCCGGAAGCCGAGCTGGACGATCTGCTGCGGCGGCTGGTCCGCATCGACAGTTGCAACCCGCCGGGTCGGGAGGCGCCGGTCGCCGAGCTGCTCGGAGGGTGGCTGCGGGACGCCGGGCTGGAGGTGGAGCTGGACCGCTTCGCCGCGGGCCGCGCCAACGTGGTGGCGCGCTGGCGCGGCAGCGGCGGCGAGCCGGCGCTCCTGTTCAACGGCCATCTCGACACCGTGCCGGTAGAGCGCGAGCAATGGCGCCACGACCCGCACGCGGCGGTCGTGGAGGGCGACGTGCTGCACGGCCGCGGCACGGTCGACATGAAGGGCGGCGTCGCCGCGCTGGCGATGGCCTGTGCCGCGCTGGCGCGGGCCGGCGTACGCCTGCGGCGCGACCTGATCTTCGCCGGCACCGCCGGCGAGGAGGTGGACTGCTGCGGCTCGCAGCGGCTGGCCGCCTGCGACTTGGGCCCGGTCGGCGCCCTGGTCGTGGGCGAGCCCACCAGCCTGCAGGTGGTGACGGCGCACAAGGGAGCGCTGTGGCTCCGGATCGTCACCAGCGGCCGGGCCGCCCACGGATCGATGCCGGAACAGGGCAGCAACGCGATCGCCGGCATGTGCCGGATCATCGAGAAGCTGCAGGCGTATCGGCCCGCACACCGGCCGCATCCGCTGCTCGGACCGCCGACCGTCAATCTGGGGACCATCCGGGGCGGTGCGAAGGTCAACATCGTGGCCGACCGGTGCGTGCTGACGGCGGATCTCAGGAGCGTCCCCGGCCAGAACCACGCCGCCCTGCTGCGCGACGTGCGCGAACTCGCTACCACGGCAACCGCCGAGACCGGTGTTGCGGCGCAGGTGGACGTGCTCACCGACCGCCCCGCGATCGACACGCCCCTGCACGAGCCGCTGGTCGGCACCGCCCTGGAGGTGGCCGGACAGGTGCTCGGGGCTGCGCGCGCGCCGCGCGGCGTCAGCTACTTCTCCGATGCCTCGGTGCTTACGCCGGCGCTTGGCGTGCCGACGCTGATCTTCGGGCCGGGCGACGAGCGGCTGGCGCACCAGGTGGACGAGCACACCACGCTGAGCTCCGTGGCCGCGGCGGCGCGCTTCTACACCGCGCTGGCGCAGGCGGTGGGATAACCCGTGAAGGCCCTTGTGGTCGCCGGCGAGGTGGTGGTGGCCGGCGGCGGCAGCAGGCGCCATCGCTCGCGCGCCGGGGCCGCCGTGCTAGCCGACGGCGGCCTGTTCGTGGGCTATCGGGTGGGGCGCAACATGTTCCAGGAAGCACACGGCGCGGTGGTGGCCACGCGCTCGGCGGACGGCGGGGCGACCTGGGAGGAGCCGACACCGCTGCTGGCCGAGCCGGGCTGGGACTGGTTCGGCGCCCAGCGCCTGCTGCAGCTCGACGACGGCACGCTGCTGATGCTGGCCGGCAAGGCGCGCTGGAACAGCGGCCGGTTCCACACCTACGCCATCCGGTCCAGCGACGGCGGCCGCACCTGGGACCCGCCCGGCCCGGAGATCCGTGTGTTCGCCGCCTTCAGCGAGCCGTACGGCCAGGGCGTGGTGCACGGGCTGCCGGACGGAGGCCTGCTGCTGGGTTTTCAGGGCACCGACACGCCCGGAGAGTCCAATCTGGCCGCCATCGCATTCTCGCGCGACCGCGGCGATTCCTGGTCCGAGCGGGTGCTGCTGAGCCACGACGCCACGCTGGAACTGCGCGAGCCCGACACGCTGGCCCTGGCGGACGGACGGCTGCTCACCGTGCTGCGCAGCGACGCACCGCCCTATGCCTCCTACCAGTGCTACTCCGAGGATGTCGGCCGGAACTGGACGCCGCTGGCCGCGACCGGTTTCCACGGCCACTGCCCGCGCCTGGCGGCGCTGCGCCGCGCCATCATCTGCGTGTATCGCGACATGAGCGAGGGGCGGCCGGGCATCGGCTTCAGCGCGAGCTGGGATGACGGCGTGTCGTGGCACCACCAGGGGATGCTCTACCGCTCGCCGACGCCCTACCGGGGCTGGGCCACCGCCTGCGGCTACCCGAGCGTGCTGCGGCTGCCGGACGGCGACCTGCTGTGCGTGTTCCATACCGACTTCGTGGACGGCGACTGCGAGATCCGCGCCGTGCGCCTGCGGGAGGTCGACCGATGACCCGACGCAGCAGCGACGGTCTGCGCGATTCGTTCCGCGACTGGAGCACGGTGTCCGCGCACCGCAACGTCGAGCTGGTGCGCCGCTTCCCACGCGTGCCGCGCCGGCCCGACGTGCGGGTCAGTCCCGCGGACCCGAACTACGACGTCCCGCCGGACGCCGACCTGCGGCAGCTCGCGTCAGCGCAGGGAATCGACGTCGAGGCTCCCTGGTTCCGCCTCCCCGAGCAGCGCCGCCTGCGCTGCGGCTTCTTTCCCCTGGTGACGCGGCTGCACAGCGGGGCGCTGCTGGCGGTGTGGCGCGAGGCGAGCGCCCACGCCTACTGCTCCTTCGGGCGCACCGTGGCCGCGCGCTCGCCGGACGGCGGGCGCAGTTGGAGCGCGCCCTGGGTGGTCGGCTTCCGGCGGCCGGGAGCGTGGGACACCGGCGGGCCGGAGAACCTGGTGCAGACCGGCGACGGCACCCTCTGGCTGGGCGCCTGGGCGCGCATCCCGGAACCCGAGCCGGGCACCGTGGGCGGGCAGCGCCCCGAGATGTACGTGCTGCGCTCGCATGACGAGGGGCGAAGCTGGGAGCAGCTCCCCAGGCTCGGCGACGGCTGGCAGTTTCTCTGCTCGCCGATGCTGGAGCTTTCCAACGGCGAGTTCCTGTGGCTCGGCAGCGTCCCGGATCCCGCCGACGAAGGGGTCACCTCGTACACATCCCTGCGGCGCGCGGTGTTCATCCTGCGCCGGCCCGGCGAGCCGCTCACCCCCGGAGCCGACGTGGTGGAGCTGGGCGGGCTGCGTTTCGAGCGCTACTGCGCCATGCAGCTCGGGGGGACCAACGAGTGTCACGTCACCGAGACCGCCACTCCCGGCCACCTGGTGATGCTGACCCGCTCCGCGGTTAGCGAGCACTACGAGCAGTCCACGTCGACGGACTACGGGCGCACCTGGTCGCCGCCCCGCCGCTCCGACCTGTGGCACACGCCGATCGCCAGCCAGCCGCTGCTGATCACGCTGGCCGACGGCACCCTGGTCGCCGTGCACGACGAACGCGGCAACGGCCGCACCCTGGCGGTGCCGTCATTCGACGGCGGCGCCACCTGGGACTTCGCCCACCACCAGGTGGTGCTGGACGATCCGGAGTTCTTCCTCAGGGACTTCTCCTATCCAGAGGTGGTGGACGTGGGCGCCGGCCGCCTGCTGGTGGTGTTCTACAACGCCAGCCATCCCGAGGCGGAGCACAACGGCATCTTCGCCACCTTCCTCGACCGCAGCCTGTTCCGAACCACCTTCGGCGGCGTCCGGCTGGCGGACGTCGGGTCGGTGCGGCGCGCAGACACCGTCGCCTGGTGGCGGTTCGACGAGGGTACGGGCGACACCGCCCACGACGACACCGGCCGCCACTACGGCGTGCTGCACGGACCGGCCTGGACCGACGGCCGGTTCGGCACGGCGCTGTCCTTCGACGGGGTGGACGATCATCTGCGCGTGACCAACTGTCCGAGTCTCTGGCTGGGGCAGGAGCTGACCATGGAGGCGTGGATCCGTACCCCGCACCCGCAGCGCGAGCAGACCATCGTCAGCCGGCTTCCCCACTACTGGTTCGGGCTGAGCCGCCGACGGGTCTGCCTGCGGCGCGGGGGCGAGGACGGCATCGCGCAGGCGAGCTGCCACGGCACGAAGGAGCTGGCGGCCGACCGCTGGCAGCACGTTGCCGTGGTGGTGCGGGAGACCGCCGACTCGATGCGGCGGGTGCTGTTCTACGTCGACGGCGTTCTGGACGCGGCGGCGGACCTGGAGCGTCCGGCGGCGGCGACCCAGGCGCAGGCGCTCAGCGACTGGCGCCAGACCCACGGCCCCGCCTGGCAGGGGCGCTACACGGCGCCCGGGGCCGGGCCCGGCCGCTGGGCCGCCCGGGAACACCTGTTCATCGGCAGCCGCCACGACCGCACGGCACCCTTCTGCGGCCACATCGACGAGTTGGCGCTGCACCGTGCCGGCCTGACGGAACGCCAGCTCGCGGCCAGCGTGACCCGGTACCGGCACCAGGACGGAGAGATCCGATCCGCGGTGCTCCGGCGCCCCACGGGCGCCTCTTGGGGCCGCTTCACGGCGTGTGACCTGCTCCCGGAGGGCACCGCCATCCGTTACGCGGTGCTGGGCCCGGACGGCGAACTGCTGCGCGATCAGGTCACCTCGGGCAGCGATCTGGCGGATCTGCGGGAGTCGGCGATCAGGCTTCAGGCGCGCCTGCACAGTGAGGTGCCCGGCCGCACGCCGACCCTGTGGTCCTGGGCGCTGCAACCTGCGGCCGCGGGATCGTAGAAGAGGACCGCGCCCGGCCGGTCTATCCGGCCGCGGAGTGCAGGGACCAGGAGCGAATGACCGGGGTGCGGCCGGGGTCGGAGCTGGTCAGGCGCGCGGCCAGCCGCAGCTCGGGGGCGTCCAGATCGGCCAGCGAGTCGCCGGGGCTCACGCCGCTGCGGAGGACGGTCCCGTCCGGCGCGGTGACGGAGAACTCGACGGCGGTGCCGTCGGGGGTGTCCACTTCGGCGCCGAAGCGGCCCCAGCCGGAGGCCTGGCGCGGGATCACGCCCGAGGAGAGCTCGCCGTCGGCACGGCGGTGGACGGCGATGCTGGCCTGCACCTCGCCCGGCAGCAGGCCGCTGCCGTGCAGCGCCAGCTCGTCGATCAGGCCGGCGAAGGGTGCGGTCTGCCGGTCGTGCTGCAGGCCGATGTAGAGGTGGTCCTCGGCGGCGCGGATGGCGTCCGCCTGCTCGCCGATGTCCTCGTGGCGGCTGCGGCGCTGGTGGTGCGCCTGCCAGCGCGGACCGGCCGACTCGTGCCAGTCGCTGATGGCGGCGGCGTGCTCGGCGCTGCCGGGCAGCGCGAGCCTGTCGTTGGCGTCCACCTCCCCGTCCAGGTAGAACAGCGCCCGCTCGTTCGAGTCCAGGGTGATGCGTACGGCCACCGCGACGTGGTACCAGCGGCCGCCCTCCAGGGGCGTAGCCGCCAGGTTCTCCAGCAGCGGGATGCCCGCAGTCCCACCGCGGCGCAGGCACAGCCGGCCCTGGTGCAACCCGACCCAGTAGTGCGGCAGCTTGGAGACGATGGTCTGGGTGCGCTCCGGCGCGTCGGTCGAGATCCACGCTTCCACCGTGAACTCGCGCGCGACGCGCAGCTCCGGGCACTCCAGCACGTAGCCGTAGTCGCCGCGGCCGTCGAACCGCAGCGCCGTGCCGCGCTTGCCGGGAACCCAGGCCGGCCCCGCCAGCTTGGCGTAGTGGGGCCCGCCGTCGTCGGCCGCCACGCTGCCTGCGCCCTCGTCGAAGCGCCAGTGCGCGACCGTGGTGTCCCGCCGCACCGCGCCCACCTCGGCCAGCTCCACGCCGCGGTAGGCGGGGCGGAAGAAACGGGTCTCCAGGAAGGTCCCGAAGATCCCGCTGCGCTCGCCGGTCTCATCCCTGTCGTCGTGGCTGTAGTAGATCGACAGCAGGCGCCCGCCGGCGACCTCGGTGAGCTGCGGGTAGGCGAAGTCGCCGCCCAGGAAGCGCTGATCGTCCAGCACCACCTGCTGGTGGGCGACATCCCAGGTCGCGCCGTTGTCGAACGAGGCGGTGGCGACGATGCGGCAGTTCTGGCGCTGCCCGTTGACCGCCACCAGGGTGCCGTCGGTGAGCGTGATCAGGTAGGGCTGGCTCGGCACCGGCGAGTGCCACAGCGACGGCACCGCGGCGCTCCAGGTGCGCCCGTAGTCGGTGGAGGTGGTCTGGAAGTAGTGCTCGCCGTAGCCCTGCGAGCGCATCAGCATCACCAGGGTGCCGGGGATCAGGGTCTCGGTGACCTGCTCCTCGTCGGGGCCGCCCAGATGGGGGTGGGCGAAGCGCTCGAAGCGCAGCTCGCCCAGCTCCGCCACGTCGGCGTCGCGCGGCAGCTCCGCATCCGCGTCGCGCTGCACCAGCGTGGCCCGCACCGACGCGGGAAAGGAGGTCAGCCCCTCCTCGGCCGGCGCCGGCACGCTGCCGCGCCACAGCAACTCGCCGTTGGACATGGCCAGCTCCGGGGACGCCGGGTAGAAGTGGTCGCCCAGCGGCGGCAGGGTGACCCAGGTGCGGCCGTCGTCCTTCGAGTACAGCGCGTAGGCGGTGGCGACCTGCTGGCCCTGGGTGCCCGCCTGCTGCCCCGGGACGCGGCTCCAGGCGCCCATCCACAGGGTGCCGTCGGCGGCCTGCACCAGGTCCTCGGGACCGCCGGCGTCGACCGCGCCCGGCAGCGAGAAGATCACCCACGGATCGCTCCAGCTCTGCCCGCCGTCCGTGGAGCGCGCCGCGACGGTGCGGCCGAAGCAGCAGAAGGCATGGGCGCTGGCCTCGCGCCACACCGCCAGCAGGCTGCCGTCCTGCAGCGCGCGCAACACCGGAAAGAAGCCGCAGCGGATGTTGCGCGTCACAGGCTCCTGGAAGTGCGGGCTGGCCACGTCGATGCCTTCGCTGCGCGCGTGCTCGCGCAGGCTCACCCCTTGCGGCACCCCGTAGCTCAGGTCGGCGGGGCTCACCCGCACGTGGGGCGCGCTCGGCACCGGTGCCGGCTCGCGCAGCAGCGCCACGCCGCGGCGCCCGTAGACGTGGTCCCAGTCCCGGAACCGGTCGCTCCAGATCGCTCCTGTGTCCGCCATGGGTAGCCTCCCTGTCAGCGGTGGCCGAACGGGTCGGCGGCGTCGCGCACGCCGTCGCCGACCAAGTTGTAGCAGAGCACCGCCACGATCACGAACGGTCCGCATCCGCAACGGCCCGGCATCGGTTACAGTGCGAGTTGATGGCGCTCCACGACATCGACCTGACCGGCTACGGCCTGCCTTTCTGGCTGGACATCGAGCGGCCCCGCTATCCGGCGCTGGCCGGCGACGTGCGCGCCGACGTGGCGATCGTGGGCGCCGGGATAGCCGGGTTGAAGGTGGCCGACGCCGCCGCGGCACACGGTCTGGACTGTGTCGTGCTGGAGGCGAAGCAGGTGGGCGAAGGCGCGTCCTCGCGCAACCAGGGCTGCATCGTCACCGGGCTGCCGCTCTCCTACGGGGAGATGGCGGCGCGGGGCTCCCGCGACGTGGCGCGCTCCCTGGTCGAGCTCAGCCACCACAACCAGGACCTGCTGGAAGAGCAGATGGCCCGCCACGGCGTCTCCTGCGACTACGAGGTGTCAGGCGAGTGCGTGCTGGTGCGCGGCGACCATCCCGACCTGGAAGCGGCGCTGGCGCCGCTGCGGCGCGATGCGTCCCTGATGGCGGAGGACGGCTTTGCCGCCGAGTACCTCGACGCCGCCGCGGCGCGCGCCGTCACCGGCAGCCCGCTGTTCGCCGGTGGCATCCGCTTCCACCGCGACGCGCAGTTCCATTCCGGCAGGTTCGTCGTGGGACTGGGCGCCGCCGTGGCGCGTTCCCCGCGGGTGCGCATCTTCGAAGAGTCGCCGGTCGTTGCCTTGGAGTCCTCCGGCGCCGCTCACCTGGTACGCACCCGGCACGGGAGCGTGAGCGCCGACCACCTGTGCGTGGCCACCAACGCGCTCGTGCCCCAGCTCCTGCCGGCCCTCACCGGCACGTTGCGCGCCGAGCGCGGGCAGGTCCTGGTGACCGCGCCCCTGCCGGAGCGTCCCTGCCGCGGCTGCTTCGCCGCCGGCACCGCGTGGTGGCGGGAGGTCAACGAGGCCGACGGCCGCTTCCGGCTGCTGTTCGGCGGCGCCCGCAACCGCGACGAACCGGACAGCCTGTTCCCGCAGTACGCGGCCGACGGCCGCCGCAACACCCGCATCGGCAGCGCCGGGTTCCGGCCGACCCTTGCCCACCAGCGGCGCCTGCAGGCGCTGCTGGCAGAGCTCTTCCCTCACTTGACCGACGTGCCGATCACGCACCGCTGGGGCGGGCTGCAGGCGTTCACCTTCGACGGGCTGCCGGCGGTCGGCGTGTTCGACCCGGAGCGGCAGATTCACGGTCTGGCCGGCTTCTCCGGACTCGGCAACTCCTATTCCAACGTGGGCGCGGCCTACCTGGCGGCGCGGATCGCCGGCGCAGGTGACGGACTTCCACCGCGGCTGGCGGAGACGCTGAAGCTGCTGCTGGCACCCGCGCGCGACGGCGCGCGCTGGCCCGGCGCCGAACCGACCCGGGCGCGCACGGCCCCTTACGGACTGGTCCGCCGCGCCGCCGAGGCAGGTCCAGGGAGGTGAGCGAGATGGCAACCAGCACATCCGCGCAGACGCTGCGCAGCGTCGACAGCGGACAGGCGGTCAGGGGCGTGGTCACGCTCCTCTTCACGCCGTTCACGGCCGACGGGAAACGGTTCGATGCCGCGAGCATGCGCCGGCAGCTCGACTTCGCCCTGGAGTCCGGAGTGTCCGCGGTAGTCGCCTGCGGCAAGGCCGGGGAGTTCGAGGGACAGAGCCTGGAGGAGATCGAGGAGGTGCTGACCATGGTCCTGGCGTACGTCCGCGGCCGCATCCCGGTGGGCATGGGCATCATCAGCGTGGAGGAGGACCGCGGCGTGCCCGCGGCCGAGCTGGCCGCCCGATGCGGCGCCGACTTCGCGATGACCAAGAAGTTCGGCAAGCACGACCTGCACGGCTTCTTCAGCCAGATCGCCGAGCGGATCCCGGTCATGCTCTATGACCAGACCAACGAAGGAAACCTCGACGTGGCGGGTGAGGTTCTCCCGCTGGTGGAGTCCATCGAGCGGCTCATGACCGTCAAGGTGAGCGGCAACGTGTACGCCTTCGACCAGCTCAAGCGGGCCGCCCCGCAGGTCGCCTACATCTGCGGCTGGGACACCTTCTCCCTGCCGGCCTACGTCTCCGGGAGCGACGGCGTCGTGGCCGGCAGCGCGGCGTTCATGCCGGAGCGCGAGGTGGAGCTGCACCGCCTGGCGCAGGCGCGGGCGTGGGACGAGGAGCGCCGGCTGTTCTACCACCGCATGCTGCCGATGATCGCCTACTGCACCCCGGACCCCTATGCCTTCTCGGTGTGCAAGCACATCCTGCACTGGAAGGGGCTGTTCGACTCGCCCGTGGTGCGGCCGCCCTATCTCAACGCACCGCCGTGGCTGCAGCGGGAGCTCCGCGAACTGGCGCAGCAACTCGGCTTGGTCGACGGCGCATGAGAGGTCCGACCCACGCCCGGTGGAGACGCCGTCACCACTCGCTGTTCTCTTACGTCAGTCGCGTCCCTCGCCGTCCGATCCCGCGAGTCGCTCCTTGATGGCGCGCAAGGCGTCCTGGTCGATACCGGTAGCGGATTCGATCACCGGCCACGGAACGCCGGCCCGCAAGAGGTTCTCTATGGTACCTACCTGCCCCTCCAGCCGCCCTTCCTCGCGGCCCTGCTCCCGGCCTTCCTTGATCAGTTCCTCTGCATAGGTCATCAACTCACCTCCCGGTCCCGACGCCGCCCCTCGTAACTCCTCCCCGAAGCTCCGTGCCGTGCCCCGATCCTGCGTGGCCAGCAGGTACAGCACGAACATACGAACCGTAGTCTCACCGGCCTCCGGCGACAACGTCGCCAGCAGTCGCGCCGCGCTTCGTAGCGCCTCCCGACGATGCCGATACGCCGCCATCATCATGAGCTGCGTGATCCGCCCCCGCAATGCGCCGCGCACCGCCCGCGGCTTCACCTGCGACTGGTCGAACAGCAGGTGTTCGAACCGCGGCACCCACGGCCACGTTCGCACCAACGGGGCGAACAGCTCGGAGAACTCCGTGGCGTGCCGCCAGCGGCGGCGGCCCTGGTAGAACACCATCGGCACGATCGGCCGCAGCTCCCGTTCGCGCCGGTGCGTGCGGCGATCCCGGTCCCAGATGCGGCAGCAGTACTTCAGGAGTCGGAACGGCATCCACCGGTCCGGCTTCGACTGGTGCTCCAACAGCAGGTACAGCCAAGCGGGCGGGTCGCCGGCCGTCCGCTCGATTACGTACAGCAGATCGGACTCGCTGTCACGCATCTGCTCGTCAAGGAAGCTGGCGTCCTGCAACGTCAGGCTGGACCACGCCAGCTCGCCTGCGAGGGACTCAGGCAGATGGACCCGCAGTAGGGCGGCCGCCTCCGCGGGGTCGGCGAATACGGTCCGAAACAGCTTGTCGTGCGGCCGCTGCAGGTCGTGCGCCATCGACAGAGTAAGCGCAGTCTGCGGAGCTGGCGCTTTCGAGACCGGCGGCGTATTCGCTCCAGTGCGGTATCCGTTGCTACTGACGATTCCGCCGACGGTCCCTGAGATCGATGTAGGCTCCGTTCCGTAGCAGGGGGACGGACTCGCTGCAGTCCAGTCTGGCAGAGTGTTCCACATCCGCCCGATAACCTGCCCCGGCAAGCTGCTGGCCGGATACGGACGCCCGGACCGTCCCCAGGAGGTCCGAAGAACCGCTCTCGAAGGCCGCCTCGGCAGCCTTGGCCTCCGGCGACTTGCTGCCGTGCAGGTGGCGAATGATTGCCCCGGCGCCGACCAGGTCCTCGATCGCCGGCCTCAGGCTGCCGTCGTCCCAGCGCTCGCCGCACGGAATCACGACGACCGTGCGTCCGATGCGGCCAGCGTGCGACGCCACGGACCGGCTGTTGCGCAGGCAGCCGGCCAGCGTCGGGGTCGCACCCGTGGCGAGCGAGAGCGTTGAGCCGTTCGGAGACGGCAGGACCAGGCGAGTTCCGGGGGGTATCCCCAGCAGCCCGGCGGGAGACAGGGAGTACCGGCTTGCGGATCCGCGTCGGCCCGCGAGCAGCGCACCGCGTGCCTGCGCAAAGTCCCGCGCGGATTCGTCGTTGAAACGGCAGGGAAACACCGCGGCGCCGTTGGCCGTGGCGATGTCGACGCAGGTCGAATACGACAGCACGTCGACGATGACCACCACGTCACTGACCGGAGCCAGCGACTCGACGCCGTGCAGGCCCCACTCGCAGCGGATGTCGAACTCGCTCTGGGTGAGATGAGCGGCGCGCATCCGGTCAGCCGGGCTTCCGCACATCGGGGCGGTCCCAGAGACGGCGCTTGGGGGCGAGCACGGCAAGCGCGTAGGCGACGATGATGCCGCCTGCCGCGAGCAGCGCCGCCGGCATGCCGGCCACCTGCGCCACCGCGCCGGCCAGGGTCGAGCCGACCGGGTTGAGCCCGAAGGTCTGCGCCAGCAGCCCCGTCGACTGGTCGCGCCGCGACGACGGCACCGTCACCTGCACCAGCGTGAAGAGCATCACGTCGTAGACCATCATCGCCACGCCCAGCACCACCGCGATCCCCACCGAAACCAGGAACCAGCGCGACAGCGCGTAGCCGATCAGGGCCACGCCGCACAGCAGGCACGCCAACATGGCGACCGACCCCTTGCTGCGCAGCTCGCCCGCCGCCGTCATCACCATCCCGAACAGGATCGCGCCGAACGAGCCGGCCGCGGTCAGCCCCCCCAGGGCGCCGGCCCCCACGCCCAGCACGTCGCGCGCCAGCACCGGCATCATCGAGCTGACGGAGAACACGCAGAGCTCCATCAGCATGCTCATCGCGAACACCGCGCGCACGCGCGGCACCCGCAGGGTATAGCGGAGCTGGCGCACCAGGTCCAGGAACACCGGCCGCGAGCGCGTCACCGGCGCGGGCCGGCCCAGCTCCGGCGACAGCCGCGCCAGCACCGCCGCGGCCCCGGCCCGGATCACCGCCAGGAGCAGGAAGGCGGCGGCGAACCCGAGGGCGGAGATGGTCACGCCGACGAGAGCGGAGCCGGCCATTCGGCCGATGTTGAACGTCAGCTGCTTGGCGCCCATCGCCCGCATCAACTGCCCCTGGCCGGCCGCGCGCTGCAGCAGGCCGGTCGACAGCGGGAGGTGCAGGCACCGTGCCAGGCCGGTCAGCACCGCGGCGGCCACCAAGTGCCAGAGACGCAGCACCTCGAGCGCGCTCAGCGCGGCGATCGCGATGAGCACAAGTGCCAGCGCCCCTTGCACGGCCGCAAGCGTGCGCCGCCGCTCCACGCGCGCGGCCAGCACGCCGCCCAGGCCGCCGCACGACAGCAGCACCAGCCCCTCGATGCCGAACACGGCCCCCACCCAGAACGGCGAGTCGGTCACCTCCAGCACCAGCCAGCCGGTCGCGATCACGCGCGGCAGCATCGCGCCGGAGTCGAGCAGTTGATGGGCGAACAGGCGCCACAGGTCCGGGGTCAGGAACGACCCCCAGCCCCCGGGCACGGCGCGCTCCGTGCGGGTCAGGTGTCCCGGCGACCGCTGGAAACGGCGTAGATGAGCGCGGCCTGGAAGTAGAAACGCAGCCGAAGCGGTTGGCCTTCGAGCTCCGCTCCCGTGGCGTCACCCCACCGCAGCGGAAACGCCTGCGCGTCCAGCGGCCCCTGCACGATGCAGCGCTCCTTCTCGTACCCCGGCACCACCCGGTCCGCGCCGTCGACCAGCTCCGCCATCAGGTAGGCGCGGTTGTCGCCGTTGTCGACACCCGGCGCCGGAACCGTCGCGTTCAGGCCCAGCGATCCGCCGTCATGCGTGAAGGTGCGCGTCTCGAACGCGCCGTTGGCGACGGTCTGCACGAAGGTCAGCCGATCCTCGCCGATCCCCCAGATCTCGTCCCCCTGGTGGAAGCGCAGCATCCCGCCGGCCGCCATCGGGTTGTGCGAGATCACCACCGAGCCGGCGTGCATGCCGCGGAATGGCCGCTCCCAGCGCAGGCCGTCGCGGCTGATCCACCACTCGGTGTCGAGCATCCCCGGCCCGTGGCCGTCCGGCCGCATCGGCGCGATCCCCGGCGGCATGAAGCTGCCCACGTAGTTGAGCACCTGCAGGAAGCAGGTCTCCCGGTACAGGAACGGCCGGGCGACGTAGAACTCCAGGTCGGGCGGGTCCAGCTCGTCGCGCGTGATCTGGTGCTCGCGCGCCAGCAGCGGCCCTCCCAGGCGCTTCATCGCCGCAACACCTGAGAATTCGAACGGCGGCTGCATGCCGTTGGCGAAGTCGTTGGGGTCGTCCGGCGTCCAGCGGAGCCCGTCCTGACTGGTGCGCACCGAAACCGTGCGCATGCCGTCGCGGATCAGCTCGTTGAGCGGCTTGTCCGGTTCGCGGACGACCCCCTTGTTGTAGCAGATGAAGCGGCCCGCCGCCGGGCTCCACATCGCCCCCCAGTTGTCGCCCTCGCGGTACACGGGGTTGTGCGGGCTGGGCTCCCAGCGCTCGCCGTCGCCGGACACGAACGCGTGCGTGTCGAAGCTGCCGCCGTAGTCGCGGCTGTTCTTGAGCACCAGGTAGCGCTCCTGGTCCGGGCTGTAGCTGACAGTGGCCGTGTGCGCCCACTCCGAATTGGGCGGCTTCGGCAGCTCCGCGCCTTCCAGCACCACGCGCACGTCATGGAAGACCGTGCCGTCGTCGGTGTCGGCGCGCAGCACCTGCCACGGGATGCCCTTGGCGCCGCGCACGCCGAACACGTCGAAGCCGCCTCCCGCATGCGGCCGGCAGAACGACACCCGGAACGGCGCCGGCTCGCAGTCGGCGAGCTTGCGCAGTCGTGACGCGCCGATGGTGGTGTGCCCCCAGACGTTCTGCACGTCGTCGGCGTGGCAGAAGCGCAGGGTCATGCGCCGCCCTCGACGCCCTCGCGGAAGTCGACCGCCACCTTCAGCGCCCCGTCGGCGCAGGTGCGCGCCAGCTCGTAGGCGTCGGCCACTCGGGCCAGCGGCAGCCGGTGCGAGATGATCCCCTCGACGTCGACGTCGCCGCGGGCGATCAGGTTGAGCGCCAGCTCGTACGGCGCGGAGCCGGTGCCGTCCCTGATCGAGGAGGACTGCGTGTGCGGCCGCTTGCGGAACCACGTCAGGTACGAGAACTCGAAGGCCGGCTTCTTGGGCACGCCGAACAGCAGGAGTTGCCCGAACGGGCGGACCAGCTCCACGGCCAGGTTGATCGACGCCGGCTGCCCGGCAGCTTCGATGACGATCTGCGGCTCGACCCCGCCGGACGCCTCCGCCACCGCCGCCGGCACGTCGTCACAGGCGGCGTCGATCACGTGGTCGGCGCCGAACCGCAGGCCGGCGGCGCGCCTCGCCTCGACCAGGTCCAGGCCGATCACGGTGCCGGCTCCCATGCGGCGCAGCATCCGGTCGAACAACAGGCCGATGCCGCCCTGCCCGACCACGGCCACGGTGGCGCCGGCCACGTCGCGCAGCTTGTTGCAGCCGCAGATCACGGTGCCGAGCGGTTGCGCGATCGCCAGCCGCTCGGCCGGCACCCCCTCGGGAACCCGCACCAGCGCGTCGAGGCCGATCGGGAAGCGCTCGGCCATGCCCACGTGCGGTGACGGAGTCGCCAGCACGCGCTCGCCCGGCTCGAACGGAAAGACCGTCTTGCCGCGGTACTCGACCGCCTCCACCACGCCGATGATCTCGTGGCCGCTCTGACCGGGGTTCAGCGGGTAGGCATCGTCCGGCTGGCCGTAGACCGCGAGCAGGTCGCTGCCGCAGATCGAGATCAGCTCGGGCCGGACGACGGCATGGCCGGCCTCCGGATCGGGATCGGGGAAGGTGTCGACCCGGACCGCGCCGGGTGCGGTGACGTGTGCCGCTTGCATCGTGGACTCCTTACTCGGTTGTGCTCATGCGGTGACTGCGAAGATCCGCGCGCCGCGGAAACAGAACCGCAGCCGCGCCCGCCGGCCGGCCAGCGGCTCGGAGGTGGCGCCCTGCCAGCGCAGCTCCAGCCGGGTGGCGTCGATCGGCCCCTGCAGCAGGCAGGCGTTCCGGTCGTAGCCGTCGATCACGCGGTCGCGGTCGTCGACCAGCTCGGCCATCAGGTATGACTCGTTGTTGTCGTTGCCGAACCCGTCGCCCGGGAGCTGCAGGTTGAGCCGCAGCGGCCGGTCCGGGACCGTGAAGGTGCGCGTCTCGAACAGGCCGTTGGAGCGGGCGCTGACGTTGGTCAGCCGGTCCTCCGGCACGCCCCAGACCTGGTCGCGCAGGTAGAACAGCAGCTTGCCGGCCGCCTGGATGGGGCCGGCCAGGATGCTCGTGCACACGTCCTGTCCCCGGAACGGGCGCTCCCAGACGAGCCCGTCGTCGCTCACCCACATCTCGTGGCCCAGGGTGCCCGGCCCGTGGCCGTCGGGGCGCATGGGCGGCAGCCCGTTGGGCAGGAAGCTGCCGCAGTAGGTCAGCACGTTGAGGAAGTAGCGCCCCGCGTACGTGAACGGCCACGCGGCGTAGAACTCCAGGTCCGGCGGGTCGTCGGCGTCCGGCGCCACGTGGAACTCGCGCGGCACCAGCGGCCCGCCGACCTTGCGCATGCCGCGTGCCCAGCGCATGCCGAGCTTGTAGGCGTTGGGCGCCGACGGGCTCCAGGTGAGCCCGTCCGGGCTCGAGCGGATGCATACCGTGCGGTGCGCGTCCAGGAACAGCTCGTTGACGCGCTTGTGGTCGCAACGCAGCCAGCCCTTGTTGTAGGTGATATAGCGGCCGGCCGGGCTGCTCCAGATCGCCCCCCAGCGGTCTCCCTCGGTGTAGACCGGGCGCTTGGGAGCTTCCTCCCAGGACTCGCCGTCGCGGCTTACGAAGCCGTAGGTGGCGAAGCCCTCCGGCACCTCGACGTTCTTCAGGCACAGGAAGCGCTCCTGCTCCGGGCTGTAACTCACGGTGGCCACGTGCTGCCAGTGGGTGCCGTCGGGCAGCGTGTAGTCGTTCGAGTCCAGGACGACGCGCGCGTCCTCGAAGGTGCTGCCGTCGGCCGTGCTCGCGCGCCAGAGCTGCCACGGTGTGCGCTTGCCGCAGCGGTAGCCCAGCACGTCCCAGCGGCCGCCGGCGCCCTCGGTCGCCAGCGCCATCTGGAACGGCGGCGCGCCCAAGTCGGTCATGTGCCGCAACGGCGTCGCCTCGATGCGCGTGTGGCCCCATACCACCGGCAGGTCACGCCGGTCGATGAACAGCAGCCTCACCAGCCTCCTCCTTCGCCGGCCGCGGCGAGCTCCAGCTCCGGTGCCAGCAGATCGAGCTGCGCGTCGCCGTAGCGCGCGGCCTCCGCCGCCAGGAGCTCGAAGGAGCGGCGCCGGGCCTCGTCGACGAGGCGGTCGCCGGCGTCGTAGAACCGGTTGTGGAGCTCGCCCGGGTCGGCGCGCAGGTCGTACAGCTCACAGCGGTCGGTCAGGTTCCACACCAGCTTCCAGTCTCCGTCGGTCACCATGCGCGACGAGTAGTGACCGTACCAGTCGCCGTGATACTGCGCGAAGTGCACGGGGCGAGGCCACGGGGCGCGACCGCGCACGAAGTCCACCAGCGACTCCCCGTGCAGCGGCCCGGAGCCGAAGGTGGCGACCGGCCGCCCGGCGACCAGGTGAGCGGCGGTACAGGTCACGTCGGTCAGGTTCACCGGTTCGCGCTCGGCGCGCCGCGCCTCGGCCCCCGGCACGCGCACGATCATCGGCACGCGGTAGATCTCGTCGTACATGTAGGCGCCCTTGCTGGCGAAGCCGTGGGAGCCGGCCATGTCGCCGTGGTCGGCGGTGAACACGATGGCCGTGGTGTCGTAGAGGCCGAGCTCGCGCAGCCGGTCGAGCAGCCGCCCGACCAGGTGGTCGATCAGCTCGATGTAGGAGAAGTTGCAGGCGAGCGCGCGGCGCAGCTCGTCGTCGGAGCGCGGTTTGCCGGCACCTTCCGGCCTCGCCTCCAGCGCGGCCAGCTTGCGCTGGTAGATCGGCTTGCCTGAGAAGTCGTCGAAGCGGTTGGGCCAGAGCGGGATGTCGGCCGGGTCGTAGCGCAACCCCCACTCCTCCGGCACCAGCCACGGGCCGTGCGGGCCGGGAAAGGCGCAGAACAGCAGGAACGGCCGGTCGGGGTCGCGGCTGCCCAGGAAGTCGCTGGCGTAGCGGGCGGCCAGTCCGTCCGGGAACTCGTCGATCGGCACGTCCACGGTGCCGGCGTGGCCGGGCTCGACCGAGCGCACCATCGGCCAGTAGTCGGTCGACGGATGCCACTGCGTGCTGTCCAGGAACGGCGGATCCCCGCCCGCCTGCGTGCCCGGCCGCTGCGTGTGTTCGAAGGCGCTGGCGAACAGGTCCTCCGTCGGCCCGATGTGCCACTTGCCGAAGTAGGCGGTCTGGCAGTCGGTCTCGGCGGTGGCCCAGTCCTGAATGGCGCGCACCGACGGCGGCAGGTGCCGGCAGTAGGAGTACTCGGGCGTCGAGTTGTTGAACAGGTGGTGGCCGTGCGGGTAGAGCCCGGTCATCAGGCTGGCGCGGGCCGGCGAGCAGATCGCCACCGGCGTGTAGCCGCGGTCGAAGACCACGGACTCGGCCGCCAGCGCATCGAGATTGGGCGTGCGCACCAGCGGGTTCCCGTAGCAGCCCAGCAGGTCGCGCCGGAGCTGGTCGCAGAACATCACCAGCACGTTGGTCGGGCTCATCGGGCAATCTTAGCCGCCTGACGCCGGGGCCGTCCGAGCGGTAGCCTGCGCGCAGGAGAGGGATGCGGCATGAGACGTGATCATCAAGGCAGGGTGGCGCTGGTCACCGGAGCGGCGCAGGGCATGGGCGCGGCGTGCGCGCGGCGGCTCGCGGCCGGCGGCGCCGCGGTGGCGGTGTTCGACCGGCAGGCGGAGCCCCTGCGGGAGCTGGCAGCCGAGCTGGACGGGCTGGCGTGCCCCGGCGACGTGACCCGCGCGGCCGACGCGGAGCGGGCGGTGGCGGCCACGCTTGCTCGTCACGGCCGGCTGGACATCCTGGTCAACGCCGCCGGCATCATGCTGCGCACCCGCTTCTTCGAGCTGGAGGAGGACGAGTTCGACCGCGTGGTGGCCGTCAGCCTCAAGGGGTCGTTCCTGGTCAGCAAGGCGGTCGCGGGGCCGATGCGCGAAGGCGGCTACGGCCGCATCGTGCACTTCTCCTCCACCGCCGGCCGCACGGTCAGCACCCTGGGCGGCTGCCACTACACGGCCGCCAAGCACGGCGTGCTCGGCCTGACGCGCGCGCTGGCCAAGGAGCTGGCGCCGCACGGCATCACCGTCAACGCCGTCTGCCCGGGGCTCATCGACACGGAGATGGTGCGCGGCACGGTCACGCCGGAGCGGATCGCCGCGTACGAGGAGAGCTTCCCGGTCTCGCGCCTGGGCACGCCGGAGGAGGTCGCCGAGACGGTGGCCTTCCTGACCAGCGAGCCCGCCGGCTACATCACCGGAGCGCCCATCGACATCAACGGCGGCGGCTTCATGGGCTGAGCCGCCCCCGCGTATACTGCGTCGTCATGCTGAGCGAGGCACAAGTACGGGAGTTCCGGGACCGGGGATTCGTCCTGGGCGACCGCGTGCTCGACGATGCCCAGGTCGACGAGTTGCGCGGCGAGCTGGAGCGCGTCCTGACCACCACCGACTTCCCCGACGGCCGCCGCCCGGTGCGCTGCAGCGACCTGTCCAAGAACGAGGGCCGGCCGGTGTGGCAGATCGTCAACATCTGGCAGGCCAGCGACGCGTTCGCCCGTCTGAGCCGCAACCCGTCGATCGTGCGCGACGTGGCCCGCATGACCGGCGCGAGGGAGCTGCGCATCTGGCACGACCAAGTGCAGTACAAGCCGAAGGACGTCGGCGGCACCACCTCCTGGCACCAGGACTCGCCCGCGTGGCCGGTGCTCACCCCACACGTGCAGATGTCGGCATGGGTGGCCCTGGACGACGTGGACGAAGGCAACGGCTGCATGTGGATGGTGCCGGGCTCGCACCGCTGGGGATCGGCCCGGGAGCTCCACCAGGACATCCACTTCGACTCCGAGCTGCCGGCCGAGTACGGCGGCCACGAAATCCGGCCGGTGCCGCGCCCGGTGGCCAAGGGCCACGTCCACTTCCATCACGGCCTGACCTGGCACGCCTCGTTCCCCAACCGGTCCGGCCGCCCGCGGCGCGCCGTCGCCTTTCACTACATGCCGGAGACCACCCGCTACGTGGCGGCCAACGACCACATCATGAAGCAGTTCATCACCGTCGCCGACGGCGAGCGGCTGTCCGGCCCGGTCTTTCCGAGGGTCTACCCGCTCAACGCGGCCGGATCGGCCGATGCCGAACCGGCCGCCGCCGCGGCGGCCTCGCATACCTGACTCGCTACCTGACAAGGAATACCCGACAACGGAGCAACCGATGAAACGACGCATGAACGGCGGCCAGGCGCTGGTGCGATCGCTGGCCGCGCAGGGGGTGGCCGTCACCTTCGGCGTGCCGGGCGCCGGCCAGTACGAGGCGGTCGACGCCTACTTCGACACCGACGGCATCCGCTACGTCTCCTGCCGCAACGAGCAGCCGACCACGCACATGGCCGACGGCTACGCGCGCACCAGCAACCGGCCTGCCAGCGCGCTGGTGGTGCCGGGGCCCGGCCTGTTCAACGCCTCCGGCGGCGTCTCGACCGCGTTGCGCTCCTCCTCGCCCATCATCGTCATCTCAGGCTCGCCCGAGGACCGCCTCAAGGGCGCGTCATCGAGCCACTGGCTGGAACCGATCACCAAGTGGTCGGCGCAAGCGACCAGTCCCGGCGACGTGGCGGCCAAGGTGCCAGAGGCGGTACGGGCCGCCTGCTCCGGACGCCCCAGGCCGGTCTACCTGGAAGTGTCCGCAACGGTGCTGGCGCAGGAAGAGGAAGTCGAGATCGCCCCGCCGGCCGCGATCGAGCCGCCCGCCGGCGACGGCGCCGCACTGGAGCGCGCCGCCGCCCTGCTCTCCGACGCCGAGCGGCCGCTGATCCTGGCCGGCACCGGCGTTCACCGCTCCGGCGCCGCCGCGGCGCTGGCCGAGCTGGCCGAGCGGCTGCCGGCGCCGGTCGCGACCACCACCGCCGGCAAGGGCGCCATCTCCGACCGCAGCCCGCTGGCGCTGGGACACTCCCTGCGCGCCTACGCACCGCTGGTGGAGTTCGCGCAGTCGCGCGACGTCGTCCTGGCGGTCGGCACCCAGTACGGTCCGGCCGGGCTGCTGGGCGTCGACCCGGAGCGGGTGATCCGCGTCGACCTCGACGCCGATGCGCTGGCCGCCGATCAGGCGCTGGCCATCGAGGCGGACGCACGAGGGGCCCTGGAGACCCTTACCGGACTGGTCACCCCCGGCCGCGCCGAGGATCCGACCGCGGCCATCGCCGCCCTCAACGGCGTGCGCTTCGGCGCGGGCGAGCAGCTCGAGCCGCAGCGCTCCTACATCGAGGCGCTGCGCGCGGCCACTCCCGACGACGGCGTGTTCGCCTACGGCATGAACCAGATGGGCTACTACAGCCGCAACTACTACCGCGTCTACGCGCCCGACACCTACTTCGACCCGCGCGGCAACCTGGGCGCGGCGCTGCCGATCGCCATGGGCGCCAAGGTGGCTCGGCCCGACGCGCCGGTGGTCGCCTGCTGCGGCGACGGCGGCGTCATGTACCACATCCAGGAGCTGGCCACCGCGGTGCTGCACGACATCGCCGTGACCGTGGTCGTGTTCAACGACAACGCGTACGGCAACGTGAAGCGCTCCCAGCAGGAGGACTTCGGCGGCCGGCTGGTGGGCGTCGACCTGCGCAACCCGGACTTCGTCCGCCTGAGCGAATCCTTCGGCGTGCGCGGCGCGCGCGTGCAGGACCCCGCGGCGCTGCGGCAGGAGCTGGAGCGCGCCTTCGCCGGCGACGAGCCGGTGCTGATCGAGGTGCCGGTCGGCGAGCTGGAGCGGGTCTATTGAACCGCCCGACCACCTACGCCGACCTGGGCGTGCGGCCGTTCATCAACTGCCGCGGCACCGGCACCTCCGTCGGCGGCAGCATCATGCCGGAGCCGGTACTGGAGGCGATGCGCCGGGCGGCCGGCAGCTTCGTGTCGCTGGAGACCCTGCAGGAGCGGATCGGCGAGCGGCTCGCCCGCCGCATCGGCGTCGAGGGCGCGCTGGTCACCTGCGGCGCCGCCAGCGGCGTGCAGCAGGCGGCGGCCGCCTGCCTGACCGGCACCGACGCCGGGCGCGTGCAGCGGCTGCCCTTCACCGACGGCTGGCGCAACCGCTTCGTGATCCCGCAGGTGGACGCGCACGACTACCTCTTCCAGGTGATCGCCGCCACCGGCGGCGTGCTGGTCAAGGTCGGCAGCAAGCAGTCCTGCCCGACCGCCGCCATCGAGGACGCGCTCGACGGCGACACCGCCGCGGTCGTCCACTACCTGGGCAAGCAGACCCTGGAGCAGCTCGCCGAGGTGGTCGCCGTGGCCGAGCCGCGCGGCATCCCGGTCATCGTCGACGCGGCGGCGCAGCTTCCGCCGCGCTCCAACCTGACCGAGCCGGTCCGCCTGGGCGCCGGCCTGGTGGTGTTCTCCGGCGGCAAGGGCCTGCGCGGCCCGCAGTCCAGCGGCCTGGTGGTCGGCAAGGCGAAGCTCATCGAGGCGGCGCGCATGAACGGCTCGCCGGCCAGCTCCGTGGGCCGCGGCATGAAGGTGGGCAAGGAGGAGCTGATGGGCCTGCTGGCCGCCGTCGAGCTCTTCCTGGACGGCAGTGACGAGGACGACTACCGCCGCTGGCGCGCCGACGCCGAACTGATCGTCTCCAGGCTGGAGGGGATCGACGGCGTGCGCGCCACGGTCGACGACGGCGACCAGCTCTTCTTCCCCGGCGGCGTGCCGCGCGTTCGTATCGAGCTCCTGGGCGACCGCACCGCCGACGCCTACGGCGCCCCGCTCCGCGACGGCGCCCCCAGCATCACCATGGGCGGCTGGGACGGCGGCATGTTCGCCGACCCCATGACCCTGCAGCCGGGCGAGGCCCGACAGGTCGCCCGCCGCCTCCGTGAGGTGCTCGCTCACCGCTGAACCGAAACTGTGGCCGACGCGTCAGAAACCCATTGGAAGACAGTAAGTCGACGCTGTACCGCGGCGACGACGAACCGTCACCCGCCTCAAGTACGCCGATGCCCATGGCTCTCCTCTTCGCACTCTCTGTGCCGCATGGACGGTTCCCATCGCGCCCCTGACAATGTCCGCATAGGAGTGCGCCGCGCACTCCTATCCGACCGGCCTGATCTCGTGACGTATAACCGTGGGGGCGTTGTGGAAAGCCATCATCATCGTCCCTCGGAAACACGCCCAGCCGGGCGTAGCCGAGTCGCTCTGGTCCGCGTCGCACGCGACGCCCAGCTTCACGGTGTAGACGTCGCCTTTCGGCCGGGCGACAGCATCGTTGTCGAGGAGCGCCTCGTAGAGGTACAGTGCCGACTCGATCACCACGAGGTGGGCGTACCGGATCCCGCAGAATGTCACCGCGTTCAAGATGTGCGGTGCCGGGTTCCGTGCTGCCCTACTCGGCTCCTCGCCTTCGACCGTCGCGAGCCTGCTGGTGCTTAGCGAGTGCGCCGCTTCGTAGTTCACGACCGTCTGGATGAACTCCCGTAGGGATATCCCTTTATTGTCGAACCGCACAACCTGCTGGCCGAGCCACTCGTCGCAATTCATGCGAGCCTCTTGGTCGAGTTGGAGCAGCATCTCGGGAGCCACTGGCCACGGGCTCTGGTCCGTGGGCACGCCTGTCCACCCGACCGCTCCAGGCAGAGGCCACTCGATGACGATCTCCAACGACTGAGGGCCCGCTGGCGCCGTATAGGTTCGCTCCGGCGCCAAGGTCTCGTCGTTAAGTTTCGTGATGCGCAACTCCCCGCCCTGGATGCCTCCAAACTCGATCCGAATGCTCCTCCTATCGCCACGCGGCACCTTAACGAGGCGGTGGAACTCCAAATTTAGTGCGTCGATCACTTCGTCGTCGAGCAGTCGGCTTTCTCTACGGCCGAAGTCACCCAGCACGGTTTTTCTCAAGAAGATCGAACAAGCCCTTGCCAATGCCGCAATCGCGGTCGTCCACGCCTCGCCTTGCCCGCCGCCTCCCTTCCCGAATTGCATCGCCATCCCGTTGATGGCCAGCTGCATGTCTGTCAGTGCCCGCGATCTGGTGGTGGAAAAGGGCTGAGATTCCCGCTTTGCTGT